>CBFHCJ010000684.1:0-3781 GCA_965654005.1 uncultured Streptomyces sp.
GCCCTGGACAAACGCATCGCCGCTGATGCCGAGCTGCCCTGGGAACCGGCCGTGTCCGGCTCGATGGCCCTGCGCTGAACACTCCCAGACGCCGGCGGTGACCGTCCCCTCGCCGTCCGCTCAGACCAGCTCGCCACGCTTCCTGCTCAGGTAGGCGCGCTCGGCGGAGTTCTGGGTAGCGGCGATCGCGGCGTCGTACTGCTCCTTCGCCTCGGCGGTCCGGCCGAGCCTGCGGAGCATGTCGGCGCGGGTGACGTGCCATGCGTGGTAGCCCGCGAGCGGGAGGCGGTCGACCAGAGTGAGGGCGACCTTGGGGCCGTCCACCTCCGCGACCGCCACCGCGCGGTTGAGTGCGACGATCGGCGACCGGTCGAGTCGGGTCAGCTGGTCGTACAGTGCGACAACCTGCGACCAGTCCGTGTCGGCCGCGGCGGGGGCGTCGGTATGGACGGCGTTGATGGCGGCGAGTATCTGGTAACGGCCGGGTCGGTTGATCGCGAGGCACTCGCGAACCAGACCGAGCCCCTCGGTGATCATTCCGTGGTCCCAGCCGGCGCGATCCTGCTCCCCGAGGGGGACCAGCTGCCCGTTCCGCACGCGGGCCTCGCGCCGGGCCTCGGTGAGCAGGAGCAGCCCGAGCAGACCGGCCACCTCCGGCTCCTCAGGGAGCAGCTGGCGGAGGACCCGTGTCAGGCGGATGGCCTCGCCGGTGAGCTCGCCACGCACCGGGTCTCCGTCGCCGCTGGCGAGGTAGCCCTCGTTGAAGACCAGGAACAGTACCGCCAGCACGCCGCCGAGTCGCTCCGAGAGGTCGCCGGCCTCGGGCACCCGGTAGGGCACCTTGGCCGCCGCGATCTTCTTCTTCGCCCGGGTGATCCGCTGCGCCATCGTGGTCTCGGGCACGAGGAACGCCTGCGCGATCTCAGCCACAGTCAGCCCACCGAGGAGGCGGAGCGTCAGCGCGACCCGCGCCTCCGGTGCGAGCGCCGGGTGGCAGCACGTGAACAGCAGCCGCAACCGGTCGTCCTCGACCGGTCCGGTGTGCTCGTGGGGCGTGTCGTCGTAGTACATGAGGGCCGCCTGGTGCTTCGCGTCGCGCTGCTTCTCGCGGCGGATCCGGTCGATCGCACGGTTGCCGGCGGTGGTGGTGAGCCAGCCGCCGGGGTTGGGAGGTACGCCGGACTCCGGCCACCTCTCCAACGCGGCCACGAGCGCCTCGCCCGCCGCCTCCTCAGCGATGTCGATGTCACCGAAGCGGCGGACCAGGGAGGCGATCAGGCGACCGTACTCCTCGCGGAAGACCCGCTCTACGGCCGCCGTCCCGCCCGGCATCGATCAGTCCTCGTCCGGGCCGGCTCAGGCGAGCCCGTCGAACGGACGGACCTCGACCTTGCCCCGGCACGCCTTCGACCCCTCGGCCGCGAGCTTGAGCGCTACGTCGAGGTCGGGTGCGTCGACGACCCAGAATCCCCCGATGACCTCCTTGGTCTCGAGGTAGGGGCCGTCGGTCATCACCGGCGTCTCACCCTGGCCGTCGACGATGGTCGCGGTCGATGCCGCCTGGAGCCCACCGGCGAAGACCCAGTAGCCATCGGCGCGGAGCTTGTCGTTGAAGACACCGGTCGCGGCGAACGCCTCCTCCATCTCCTCCTTGGAACCGTAGCTGCCGAACTCGTCCATCTCGGCGGGGCCGTGCACGGTCAACAAGTAGTGCGTCATCGAACTTCTCCTCAGTTCCGGGCGGTCCCGATGACCGCCTTCTGCTCACACCACGATCGGCACTCCCCCAATACGACAACCTGCCACAGAAGGCTTCCGGCGTGGGGAGCATCCGGGAGTGGCTCGTCGCTCACCGAGGGGAGTCCCAAAAAGGCTGAAGCCCGGGGAGTGCGAGACCACACATCTCGCACTCCCCGAGCTCAGTCCGTGGTACGACGTACCCGGCGAAGGTCAGCCCACGTGCACGCCGCGGAACATCCCCATCATGACGTGCGGCATGTTGCCCATGTCGGTGTCCGGCCACCAGCAGACGAGCACGTAGTCACCGGCCGGCAGGTCGTAGCGCAGCGACATCGCATGGCCTGCACCCACCACACCACTCTCGGTGCCGACGTCGAAACGAACCGGGGGCGCCGTCTCGTTGCCCTTCTTCAGCTCCTCGATCCACGCGGCGAAGTCGTCGACCGTCTTGCCGGCCTTGAGCTTGGCTATGCCGAACATGTGGTTGGCGTCACTGCCGTTGCGGAGGACGAGGCGGCCAGAGGTTGCAATAGACTGCGGTCCCTCCGCCCAGCTGTGCTTGCTGTCCGCGCGCAGCGTGCTGGCTCCGGGCAGCCCGCCGGCGAGCACGGTGCCACGGACCCGGAAGCTGGAGATGTCCTCAGCCTGCATCTGCCGGGCCATCGTGTCCACGACCCAGTAGCGGCCCTTGGTCACCCGGGTCCACATGACCCCGGCCTCGCCGGGGCGCGAGCTGACTCCACCGATCAACGTGATGTTGCGCTCGAACCGCTTCATCACCTTGGCGTTCTCGAACATCCGGTTGGCGTCACGAGCGGCCTCAGCCTTGGTGTACCCGCGGCGGGCGCTGAGGATCTGGAAGGCTGCTGCCTTCTCCGAGCGCACCACGAACCGGTGTACGCCCGGCTGAAGCTCATCGGTCATCTTGACTTCGTGCTGCGAGTTGATCCGCACCTTCGCGGTGTGCCCTTCGGCGGTTTCAGCGGTCGCGGGCCCGGAAACGGCCAGGCCGGAGACCGCAAGTGCGGCTGCGAAGAGACCACCGAACATACGGCGGCGAACGGAATGGGTCATGTTGCTTCCCCTTTTCGGAAAATTGGAACGAAACCCCCGAATGGAAGAACCATCACGGACAGCGCACAGAACGAGGAGATCGACACTCAGTAACCACCCGATCGGGTACCTGAAACTGGCCCGATCGGGTCATAAGCGGGCGAACCGGCCTCAACACGAGCCACATCGCAGGCCGGCCGACGCACCTTGACCGCCCAAGGAGGCCGGGGTTGACTGGCAGTAGACGCTGAACCCAACAGCGCAAGACCGCGAGAACATTCACCTACTTGGGAGGCGATGCCGTCGTGCGGTCCACAGAAAGACACAACGAAGAAGCAGGCCGGTCCCCTGACGAGCTCGCCACCGAAGACGTCGAGACTCTGCGGGACGACGAAGAGCTCATCGTCGATGGCTTCCAGCGAGTATCCATATTCGGTCTTGAAGTGGGCATGGTTGATGGTCCACTCAGGGTGCGGACCCTCCGCCGCGCAACGGGACGCGAGAGCAGACCCTGACCGCACGCGGTGTGACGGCGCCACTTAGCCGTCGCTCGATTCACCGCCTGATTCGTCGAGAGCAGCGGGCTGCTCTGTCGGCAGCCGGGTGTCACAATTGCCGGCCGGCTGTCGTCTTCATGTCGTACCAACTCACACAGGAGGACGACATGACCGGAACGACCCGTATCCCTGCTGCCGAGATCACCGGTTTGAAGGGCGCGCTGATCAAGCGGTTCGCGAGAAAGGCCGTCGGCCAGGTCCCGACCTCGCTCGGTGTCTACTGGCACAACCAGAAGGTGCTTATGGGCATGGCCAGCGTCGGCGGCAAGGTCCAGAAGTGGGACGCTTGCGACGAGCAGCTCAAGTCGTTCGCGCACATGGCGGTTGCCGCTCAGGTCGGCTGCAGCTGGTGCTTGGACTTCAACTACTTCGAGGCCTACAACAAAAAACTTGACATGGGCAAGGCACGCGAGATCCCGCGGTGGCAGGAG
>CBFHCJ010000685.1:0-3763 GCA_965654005.1 uncultured Streptomyces sp.
GCACCACACGGGCGAAGAACCAGGCCAAGCCGTAACACACAGAACAAGCGGCAGCTTCTGGACTCGGCGTGGAAGAGCGCCAGGTGACCCTCGTCGTCTCGTCGGCGAAGGCAGGACACCACTGGTGCCGGGGTGGAGAAGGCGCCCACCCCGGTCACGTCTTGTCAGAACGGGGGCAATTGGGACGCAGGAAGGGGCCGGTCGGTCGCGCCGCTTTTCTCGTGCGAACGGACCGGAAAACATGCCAATAAACTGGCCCGGAATCGACTGAGCCGAGTGCGCGGAAGACCGAAGACGGGCCGACCCTCTGCGCGTACTCTTCGCGCATGCCAATTTTCTCAAGCCGCCGTAAGCCGCACCTTGCCCCCGCACTCGACGACATCGAGCTGGCTCGAGTCGTCCAGGAACTTCACGAGCCGCCAAGACCGGGCATGATCGGCCTGACGGACTTTCACGTGGCTCGGACAGCCGAGTTGCTGAAGTACACGGCCATGGACTGGGACCGCCGAGCGCACCAGTTCTCGGTCTTGGCAGAGGCTGTGGCCGACAGCCGAGTGCCGTCCACATGGCTCAGCCGCGAGCCGCGATGCGTTGACGCCCTACTCCTGCATGCCTGGGCCAGCCTGGTGCGGGGACGAAGGTCCGGCGGTATGGACGACGCGAACGCCGTCGTCCGGTCCTGCTACCGCGTGGCTGAGTCGCTCCCCGATGACCCGACTCCGTGGGTGATCGTCCTGGGTGTATATCGTCTGGAACGCCATGAGCGACGCAGCGTCATGGCCGTGTGGCGCGAAGTGGTGGCCCGTGACCGCTGGCATCGCGAAGCGCACCTGCAGATGCTCGGTTACCTCTCGCCCGAGGAAGGGGGCACACGCGCACAGGTCCTCGACTTCGTCGACTCGCTGCGCATACACATGCCGTCCAATGCTCCCACCGTCGCGTTGGAACTGACGGCTGCCGTCAACCAGTATCAGAGCATCCTGGTCAGAGGCGGAGTCGAAGCCCTCTTGGCCCAGGGCTTCTGGAAACACGCGCCGGTGGCCGACGCCCTGGACAAAGCGGCCGAGATGTGGCCGCAGACAGGGTTCCTTCGCCACGCGGCAGCGCTCGCGGACCTCAATCTTCTCGCCTACGCGCTCGTCGCGTCCGGGCGAAGGGATCGCACTGCGCGAGTCTTCGCCGCGCTGAAGGGGCGGGTCACGAGTTGGCCGTGGCAGCTCATGGGGGAACCGGTCGGCGTGTTCTCGCGCGAGCAGTCGCGGTCCCAACGTCAGTAGCCGTGGTACCGGTCTTGGGGTTTGTCGATCTAACCGTGCCGACCGGGCGGGCCGGCACGTGGTACACCGACGGCGGATCACATCGCCGACGGGTCCGCGGAACAGGCCCCGAGTCCCCGGCGATCGGGTTCGAGGCGGACCGGCAATGAGCTCATGCCGTGCAGGATGCTGGAGTAGATCCACCGCTCCGGGCCGGCCTGCTGGACATCGCCGACCATCCTGCGAAGCGCGTCGAGCATCGCCTCGATCTCGATGCGCGCCAGATAGTGACCCAGGCAGAAGTGGGCACCATAGGCAAAGGTGAGGTGCCTGTTGGGGCTACGGTCCAGGAGGAACCGGTCCGGGTCCGAGAAGACCTCCTCGTCCCGGTTGGCTGAGGATATCCAGACGCTGACGACGTCGCCGGCGCGGAGAAGCTGCCCGTTCACCTCGACATCCGCCGTGACGGTCCGCCCGCCGTGCAGCGAGGGCACGGTCCAGCGAAGCACTTCGTCCGCCGCGACCTCGAAATCGATCCGGTCGGCTTTGAGCGCCTGCCACTGGTCCGGGTTCTCCATCAGGGCGAGCAGTCCCCCGCTGATCGCGTGGCGGCCGGTCTCGTCGCCACCGATCATCAGTCCGTAGCAGTTCGCCATGAGTTCCGCGTCGCTGAGGCGCTCGCCATCGATTCGGCAGTTGGCCAGAAGGGTGACGACATCGTCCTTGTCACTGTCGCGCCGAAGGCGGGCCAGATCCGAGAAGTAGAGCAGGATCTCGCTCTTCGCCGTCCAACTGTCCTCGAACCGCGCCTCGGCCTCGTCCGAACTCCACGCGTGGGAGGCGAGTCCCAGCAGGTACTGGCGTTCCGAGCGCGGCACCGCGAGCAGGTCGCAGATGGCGCCGAGCGGGATGTTGGCCGAGACGTCGCGGACGAAGTCGCACTCGCCTTTCTCAATGGCGGCGGCGAGTAGCTCGTCGACCGTGTTCTGCACCCGCTCCCTGATGACGGACAGCATGCGCGGTGAGAACGCCTTCATCAGGATGTTGCGGATCTGCGCGTGACGGATCCCGTCGGTCACCGCCAGCATCATGCCCGTCGCCGGGTCGCCGCCGGCGAGCAGCGTGGCCAGCGCGTTGCCCCGCTCGGTGGTGAAATGCTCCTTGGCCCGGTACACCGCCATCGCGTCGTCGTACCGGGTTATCACCCAGAACCCGGGACGTCCGTCGCGTTCGGCCTGCCGGTAGAACGGTCGCTCGGCCCGCAGATAGCGCCAGACCTCGCTCAGTTCCCGTTCCGCGTGCAGTCTCGGGTCGGCCAGGTCGATGTCGGCGAGTTCGTCGGGGGAGACCAGCGGCTTTGTGGTCATGGTCATTCGCCTTCCGGGGCAGCGGAGTGGGCCGGGGGCCGGGCGGTGCCGCCGACAACCGCGGCCGGCGCCTCGATCGTCGAGTTGTTGATGATCTCTTTGGGTGAGATCGCGAGACCTGCCTCACGGGCCCGCTGGATCACGGTGATGGCGAGCATGCTGTCGTCGCCGAGCTGGAAGAAGTCGCTGCTGACGTCCACGTGGGCCACCCCGAGCAGCTCGCTGAAGATCGTGCAGAGCACCTTCTCGACCGTGGTGCGCGGCGGGCGCCCGGCTGAGGCGGCCGGCGGAGACGACGGCTGGAGGGTGGGCAGCGCGGCGCGGTCGAGCTTTCCACTCGGCGTCAAGGGGAAGGAGTCGACCATCACATAGGCCGTCGGCACCATGTAGTCGGGCAGGAACCGTCCGGCGTGCTCGCGGAGTTCCTCCGGTGCCGGTGACGCGCCCGCGACCGGGATCACGTGCGCGACGAGCTGTTTCCTTCCGGGTTTGTCCTCGCGCACCGAGGCCACCACCTGGTCGACCGCCTGATGGCCGGCCAGGACGGTCTCCACTTCCCCGAGTTCGACTCGGAACCCGCGCAGCTTTGTCTGGTCGTCGACGCGCCCGTGGAAGGCCAGCGTCCCGTCCGGTTGCCAGGAGACCAGGTCCCCGGTGCGGTACATCCGCGAACCGGCGCCGGCGAAGGGGTTGGCGACGAACCGTTCGGCGGTCAGGGCCGCTCGCCCGAGGTACCCGCGGGCGAGCCCTTCGCCGGCGACGTACAACTCGCCCGGTATGCCGGGCGGCAGCGGCTGCAACCACTGGCCCAGCACATACGCCGAGACACCGGGGATGGGCCGGCCGATCGAGGGCGTGCCCGTACCGGACAGCGGTTCGCTCTGGGTGGCGCAGACGGTGACCTCCGTCGGACCGTAGGCATTGACCATGCGACGACCCGGCGCCCAGCGTGCGGCGAGTTCGGCGGAGCATGCCTCTCCCGCGGTGACAAGCCCGCGCAGCCCGGGCAGCGCGTCGGGCGACACGCTCGCAGCAGCCACCGGAGGCAGCAGTGCGTGGGTGACGCCGTACGTGACCAGCACCTCGGAGAGCGTTTCGCCGGCGAGCGTGCCGCCCGGCGGGACGACCAGTGCGGCGCCG
>CBFHCJ010000686.1:0-3752 GCA_965654005.1 uncultured Streptomyces sp.
CCGCCGCGGGACCATTGCGCACCGTGTCTCGCACCGTGCCGGGGTGCTGGATGACGTAGATCTGACGGCGGAGCCGCTGGGCGTTGCTGCCATCCCAGCCCCACGCCGTGCACGTGTACTCGGTGATCGCCATCGTGGGTTGAGCGAGTGGCTCCGGAACGAGATGGACGGTGATGACCCGGTCCTCGGCCAGCCGCAGGAGGTGGGACAGCCCGCCGGGCGTTCGGTTCAGCACGCTCTCGTGCAGCAGCAGCGTCGTCCGGCACGAGGCCGAGGACGCCGGCTGTCGGCCCGAGGCGGCAGCGGCCGGTCGCTTCGGCAGAGGAAGGGACGTCCCAGGCAGGCCGGTGCTGAACACGACGGCCGATCGGGCGCTGGCCCTCAGCGCGTTGTGCCACGCCTCCGACGCGGCGAAGTCGTCCAGGTGATGTTGGTGGCCGGGGCGCGTCAGGAGTGCGAGTGCTTCCTGTACCTCGTGGGCCGGTGCTCCGAAGGCGTCCAGCAAGGCCCTCGTTGTCGCCGTGGCCAGGGGAGCCCGAGCCTTTTCCATCGCGCCGATCCTGCTGGCCGACGCACCAATGACGTCCGCGGCCCTCTGGCTGCTCTGCCCGGCTTGCGTCCGGTAGTGGCGCATCAGGGCGCCGACCAGGACAGGTGGAAGGGAGGGCACGTCGCACTGGGGTGCGCACGGCGAGGATGGGGGTATTCCATTGGTCATGAGGCATCGGCCGATGAAGCAGCAGCCGGGCCCCTGGACCGCATGGTGACGCCGCTGGCCGACAGCAGACGGTAGATCGCTCCGTAGGAGCGGCCCGTTTCCTTGCAGATGCGGCGGATGGATGCGATCTCGTACGCCTTCACGACGTCCGTGGCGAACTGTCTGCCCTCCTCGCCCTTCAGTCGGCGGCCCTTCTTGATCCGCCGCAGGCCGAGGCTGCCGCCTGCGGGCGGACCGGCAGGTCTCTCTATCGGCTGGGCCGCGGAGTTGGGTGCATTCATGGGTACTCCCCCCGAAGCGGTGTCAGATGGTGGTCTCGTTGCGGGCCCGGGCGAGGAAGCCGCCCCCGGGCCCTAAGGACAGCGAGGGTGTCGGCGTAGACGCCGTGGAACGCCCTGACGTCGACCTGGGAGGCCGCGACGATGCCGTGGATCTCGCCGCCGCAGAGCGCCGCATACAAACGGGCCATCTGCGGACGGATCGCCGGGCCGTTCACACCGGTGTTGTCTTTACTGGGCCCCCTCCGCGGTAGGAGCCGGACGGAGCGCGGTCTGGGAGTGGAGCAGGCGGAGGGCCTCGGCCATGCGTCGGCGGGAGAGCACGACCTCGACGGGGTGGTGGTCGCTGATGCCGGTGGCGTCGAGGACGGTGACGTCTACGACCGCGTCGATAAGCCACGGGCCCAGGTAGATCCGGTCGATGCGGCAGGGACCGCCCTGGCGGGGCTTCGCGTGGCCGGCGGTGGCGTCGAGTGCGCTCGGCCGGCTCAGGTTCCGGGCTGCATGCCGGGCCGCGTCTCCCAGGCCGCCGACGGTCAGCGTGTCGTCGAGGTAGGTGCAGGCGGTGCGCTGGCCGGTGGCCGGATCCTGGTTGGTGCGGTGGGTCAGATGCAGCCGGTCGGTCACCGTCTCCCAGTCGATCGGCGGGACGGTCTCCCACATCTGGTTCGGCGCTTCGTTACAGTCGCCACCGCCGACGAACGCGGCACCTCGGTTGATCTTGTCGGCGAAGCCGAGGATCTCGTCCGCCTCCCGCTCGCGGCCGCGGGGACTGTTGAAGGCCAGGTGCCAACTGACCGCGATGATGTCCACGTCCGGAACGTCAGCCAGCCGCAGCACGCTGTGGGTGGGCGGGGTGCGCCACGGGTGGACCTGGTGGACGACGTGCTGGTGCACCTGGAACGTCTCCTCGCGGATGAACATGCCGGTGGGGTTGCGTCCCAGGCCGGCGGTCCCGAGGAAGCCGCGCATACCCAAGGCGCGCTCGGCTGCGTGGAGGCGACGGTGGTGGTTGTCGCGGCTGTGAGTCATCTCCTGCCGCAGGAGAAGATGCGGGCGCCTGGAGTTGATCAGCTCGTGCGCCGCGTGCCACCGTCGGGGCGGCTGGCCGTCGGTGTCCGGACCGCCATCGTGCTCCAGGTTCCAGGTGAGGATGCGAACCACCGGTTCGTCGAATGCGGTTGTACCCATGTCGTCTCCAGAGGGAAGGGTGAGGTCGGACTTGCCACTCGAGCTCGACGTGTCTGCGCGGGTAGGGCTACTGCGTGGCTGTCTGGCCGGCGGCTCTCTGCCTCAGCGCAACGGGAAAGTCAACGACGCCTGCGGAAAGTTGCCGACTTGGCACTGGGGGACGGAGTTCCGCTCCTCGCCGATGAACCCGACGTCGTTGCGGAGGCTCAGGAGTTCCTCGAAGAGCGGGCGGCCCCCGTCGATGCGGCTGATCACGGTCATGTCGTCGGCCATCCAGAACGAGCAGGCGAGGAAGACACCTTCGTCACCCGCCAGGCCGTCAATGGTCGTCGCGGTCACGCGGCAGGCCTTTCGACAGCGGGACGGGGGACTGCACCCACGCAGGCCGATAAGCACGACGGGTCGGTGTGGTGGCGGCGCAGCCGTTCGGACTGGTCTACGAAGGGCGGCAGGCCAACCTGGGCCCGACGTGCGTCGAGGCTGTCGGGGTCAGCGATCGGGTGCGGCTCCAGCCGTCGGTCCGGCCGGTACCAGTGCTGGGTGCCGTAGAGCTGCTGCCGGCCGGCGTGGACGAGGCAGCGGTCCTGGAGGTGGGCCCACTGGGCGGGAGTCGCCTCACCTCGCTGAGCCGCGTCGCGGAGCATCCGCAGCAACGCGTTCTGGAACGCGGGGTCGTGGTCGGCATGCAGGGCGATCACGAGCGCTGCCTGGCATGCCTCCTTGCCCACGAGAGTCCGTCCCGGCCAGTTGTGCTGCGCCACGATACGACGCAGGGCCAGGGTGTTGTCCCTGTCGATGGCACGCAGGGCTGCACGTTCGTCCGGCGCCATCGCGTCAAGCTGCACAGCGGGCGTGCTCCAGGCCGTGCGTGCCGCCTCGGCCCTTCCCAGGAGATCGCGGGCAATGTCCGGCCGGCTCGGTCGGGGCTCACTGGGTGTCGTCACATCGGCCTCCGGGAGAGAATTGAGCACGGCTCGACCTCGGCGCCGGTGGCAGCCGGGTGAAGTCGACGATGCGATCCCCCGCAGTCAGTCGTTTGCTGTCGACTGCCCTCCCCCCTGAGCCGCGGATCCGTGAGCGCAGCCCGAAGAGTCTCGGCGTCGACGCGGTACTCGTCCGCCTCGGGCGGGACGATCCAGTACCGCAGGCCCCAGTGCCGCCCACAGTCGTTCGTCCCGCCGGTCACAGCGACCACGGCCGGCACGCCGTCCCACACGGCCTCCGTGCCGGGCGGCGTGAGGATGTGGACGACGTGATGCGGGTGACAGATCAGGACCGGCCCGACCATCCCGCCGTGCCAGCGGATCCTGTCCAGTGCCGCGATGCCCATGCGCAGGGGCGCCTGGACGCAGGTGTAGGGCCCGGTGACGGTGTAGACGGCCTCACTGCGTACACGCTGGGGTGCCTTAGCCATGGCAGCGACGCCACGGGGCGGGGTATCCGTCTGAGCCCTCACGAGGAATGCACCTCTTGAAGGTCCGGCATCGCGCGGGCCTTGACGCCCGGCTCGACGCAGTCCCACGGGAAGATCACGTGCGCATCAGCAATCCTCCAGGCCCACCAGT
>CBFHCJ010000687.1:0-3745 GCA_965654005.1 uncultured Streptomyces sp.
GGGCCGGGCGCTGTACCTGGCGGTGGCGCGGCTGCGCGACGCCGGCCGGCCGTTCGCCAAGCAGGCCGCCATGGCCAAACTGCACTGCACCGACACCGCGATGAAGGTCGCCACTGACGCCGTGCAGGTGCTCGGCGGGTATGGCTACACCGCGGACTTCCCGGTCGAGCGCTATATGCGCGAGGCCAAGGCGCTGCAGATCGTCGAGGGCACGAATCAGATCCAGCGGATGGTCATCGCCCGTCACCTCGCTGGTCCCGAGTCGCGCTGAACGCGTCCGGACCCGCCGCGAGCTGCATCAGGGCGGCCGGGGGTGCCGCGAGCCGCACCCACTCCGGGTCGTGGCGGCCCGGCAGCGTGCGCCCGCGGTCGGCCCAGGTCCGCATCAGCGCGCGGTAGATGGGAGGGTCCTGCGGCTGTGGCGGCGGAAGCGAGGAAGCCGGCGCCGGAACGAACACCCGTCGGCGACGCTCGGTCGCCGCATGCGTGACGGTCATGCATGGAAAACGCCGGGGCCTGCGCCCGGGTCACCGGCCCCGGTAATCGCGCGTGAGTTCCCTACGGGCTCGTACGGGGGCACGGCGCCGGTGAGCTGCCCACCGGCACCGGCACCGGCACCGGCCATGGCGACGGAACCCGCGTGCGCCCGGGCGGGCGTCAGACCGGGTGCCCGGTGCGCCGGAGTTCCTGGGTGCGCGTGTATTCGGCCGCGGCCAGGACGAAGGCCATGAGCTCCGTGCCGAGGGCCGATGCGTCGGCGAGGCGGGTGGCCGCCGTGTGGGCGTTGAGCAGGAGCTTGGTGACGCGCAGGGCCGCGGTGGAGCGGCGGAGCACGGGATTGGCCCAGGCTGTCACCGCCGCGTCGAGGTCCTCCTCGGGTACGACGCTCTGCAGGACGGAGAGGGTCCGGGCCTCCTGCGGTGAAGACCCAGCCGGTGAGGACGAGTTCGCGGACGCGGGCGGCGCCGACCTCGTTGAGGAGCCGGGGGAGGAGGCCGCCCCAGGGGCGCGTAGGTGGGGACGGCAGCGGCTCGGAGTGACCGTCTGGGCAACCGGCCGCACGGTTGCCCAATCGGGCACAAAGGTATTGATCAACGTCGCCGAGTCAGCTCCTGGATGGTGATCGCTGACGTCAGCAGTTCCGCATCGAAAAGGGAAGCGTCGGCAAGACGGGCGGAGGTGGCGTAGGAGTTCAGCATGAGCTTGGCGGTTCGCAGCGCGGCCGGGGAACGGCGGACAAGAGGCTTGGTCCAACGAGTGACGGCTGCGTCCAACTGATTCGCTGGGACGACCTTGTGCAGAATGGACAGATCGTGTCCGGTTGCAGCATCGAAGTTGTCGGCCGTCAGGATCAGTTCGCGGACCTTGGCCAGTCCGGCTTCGTTAAGCAGGCGAGGCAAGATACCGCCCCAGGCTGGTGGGACCCCAAGGCCTAGTTCCGGTAGCCGGAAGCGGCAGTTGTCAGCCCCGATCCGTAGATCGCAGAACACCGCGAGCCCCACGCCTGCCCCGACGACGGCGCCGTGCAGCCTTGCAATCGTTACCATCTCGGTGGTTGCGAGGGCGTCGCACACACGGCGCGCCTTGATCGCGAGTGCCCGAAGGCCTGCTCCGGAGGGATCCTCGGCGAGTAGTGTGGGGAACTCACTGCGATCTCCTCCCAGACAGAAGTTGTCCCCTGTTCCGGAGAGCACCATCACTCGAATATCGGGGTCGTCTTCTGCGGCACCCAGCACGATGAGGAGCTCGTCGAGCACCTGTCCGGATATGGCGTTGCCGTTCTCCGGAGTGTTCAGCTGCACGGTGAGTATGGGGCCTTCGAGTGCCACGAGAAGGGTCTTGAAATCTCTCAGCATGTCCTTGTTCGTCTTTCTGGCTCGAGGCGCTTGATGGGTGTGCTGCCTCAGGCAAGGGCCAGTTGCAGTGATGTCATGCGGCGGAAGGCCACTCGTGGCGCCCAACGGGGAGGGGCGCTGATGCGTAGACGGGTGCGCCGTCTGAGCAGCGAAGTGAGCAGGACTGTCGCTTCCAAGCGGGCCAGGGCGTTGCCGAGGCAGTAGTGGATGCCTCCACCGAAGCTGAGGTGAGGGGCTCTGCGGCGAATGTCGAAGGTGTGGGGATCGGCGTACTGGTCTGGGTCATGATGAGCGGCACCGACCATGAGCTGTACCATCTCGCCCTCGCGCACCAGCACTCCTTCGAACTCGGCATCCTCGGCTGCCACCCGGCTGATCATGTGTATCGGCGCGTCGTAGCGCAGCACCTCCTCGACCGCGTCCGGTATGAGGTGGGGGTCGCTGCGCAGCCGGTCCAACTGGCGAGAGTGGTCGAGCAGCAGGCGCACGGCGCTGGACAGCACGTGCGAGGTTGTTTCCAGAGCCGCCAAAACCATGAAGATCGCGAGGGAGTGGACGGCTTTGTCAGCGTTGGCCCTGTCGGATTCGATTGCGTCCCAGGTCCGGAGCCAGGAAGAAATCGGGTCTTCTCCGGGATTTTTTCGGCGTTCCCGGATAAGGTCGTCGAAGTACCGGCGCAGTTCGGCCGTCGCACTGTCGGAGAGGGCGAGCTGACTCGGAGTCGGAAAGAGTTCTTGCGTATACACTTGATCGTGAGTGAGAGAACGCAAGAGCCCATAATCGGACGAGGGCAGGCCCATCCATTCTCCGATGGTGACTATTGGAAGTTCTTCACTGACAAACGTGCAGAAATCGGCTGGGCCTTGATGCAGTTCTGCGGTGAATTGGTCGAGTAACCGCTCGACCGTCCTTTCGATCGAAGGGCGCATTGTCGCAAGCGAGGCACGATCGAATATGTTCCCCAGCGACCTTCGCATTTTCGTGTGATGGGGTGGATTGAGCATCGGGAGCGTGGCTCCCATCTGCTGCGAAGCGGGCACATTCCAACGTGTCGCATCGTCCTGACTGGTACGCCAGGCGCTGTCCGGAACCCTCCAGGACCTGTCTCTGAGAATCCGGTGACACAGGCGGTAGGAGGTTGCCAAATGACCGCCCCACGGCGCGGGAATCACTTCACCCATCGCCATGAGCTGCTCGTAGGCGGACAGCGGATTCGCCTGGCCGTCACTTGTGCGCAGCCGGGAGAAGAGCGAAATTATTGCACGCCGGTCGACAGCTGTAGCAGGCAGGGGTGACTCCACGACGACTCCTTTCTCGCGAAAATCACATAATAAGCGCCAGCTTTGCATACCCCTGCGTTCGAACGTTCATGCATGCATGAGATATCTACTCTGTTGTAAAGATCACACTTGCGTGGTTGCTCCACCGACTGGCGCGTTTCCTGTTTTAAGGCTGCTTGTCCTTTCGGTGGCGTGACGTTCCCGCCCGCGATGACCGAGCGCCTTGCCGAACAGGCCGCCCGCGCACGACGGGAAGCCGGTCAGGCCCAGCGTGATCACGAGCAGGCTCAGCGATGGCGAAGCGAAGCCGCTCCCCGGCAGACGAGGCGCTCCTGGGTGCCCACCCTGGTGCCACCTGTACGGCCGGTTCCCCGGCCGGCGAGCGGCGAACCGGTCTGCGATGTCTGCAACCGCCCGCTCGCCGAGCCCCTGGTGCGCTACGGGCGCGACATCCTGTGCTGATCGTCCGGGGTCAGTGGCGGTCGTTGCCAGGCGGTCGAGGACGGCGCCGACCGGATGAGTGGCGCGGTGGGGTTCAAGTTCGGTGGGGAGGTCTGACAGCAAGGTGGTGCCCAGGCCGGATTCGACCAGGTCGGCGATGTCCATGGC
>CBFHCJ010000688.1:0-3733 GCA_965654005.1 uncultured Streptomyces sp.
GGCCGCCCTCGACCTCGTGGTAGGCGTCGGACAGGGTCCAGCAGACCTTCTCGGGACCGTAGCGCGGGACGGTGATCGCTATGCGCCCCCCCGGCCTGAGCACCCGGACCATCTCGGCGAGGACGCCCTTGTCGTCCGGGACGTGCTCCATGACCTCGGAGATGATCACGACGTCGAAGGACTCGTCCGGGAAGGGAAGGGCCAGGGCGTCGCCCTCCATCGCCGTCGCGGTGGCTCCCGCCGGTGCCTCGCCCGCCTCCTTCATCGCCGCGAACCACTTGGCGACCTCGCGGATCTCCTCGCCGTTCCGGTCCAGGGCCACGACCTGGGCGCCGCGCCGGTAGCACTCGAACGCGTGCCGTCCGGCACCGCAGCCGAGGTCCAGGACACGGTCGCCCGGGGCGAGCGGGAACCGGGAGAAGTCGACGGTCAGCACGTGGCCCTGCTTTCGCGGTTGGGTACGACTGTTTCTTCTGTGGCTTCAGCGGCAACTGTTTCCTCGGCCGTGGACGCACCACCGGTCGCGGCCGTAAAGCGGCTTGCACCGGGGCCCGTGGAGCGGGCGATCGCCTCGCGGTAGCGCGCCACCGTGCCCTCGGCGGCCTTCGCCCAGGTGAACCCGGCCAGCACCCGCTGCCGCCCGGCCGCGCCCAGCCGTACCCGGAGTTCCCGGTTCCCAAGCAACCTGCTCAGCCCGGCGGCCAGCGCGCCGGCGTCGCCGGGCGATACCGCCAGGCACGTCTCCCCGTCGCGGCCCGCGACCTCCGGTATGGCTCCGCCGGTCGTGGCGACCAGCGGCGTACCCGTCGCCATCGCCTCGGCCGCCGGCAGTGAGAAGCCCTCGTACAGCGACGGCACACACGCCACCTCGGCCGAGCGCACCAGGTCGACCAGTTCGACGTCCGAGACGCCCTTCACGAACTTCACGGCGCCCTTGAGCCCGTACCGCTCGATCGCCTGCGCGACCGGTCCGTCCTCAGCGCGCTTGCCGACCACGACGAGGTGCGCCGCGGGGTGCTCGGTCCGTACCTTGGCGAGCGCCTCGATCAGGAAGACCAGGCCCTTGAGCGGCACGTCCGCACTGGAGGTGGTGACGATCCGGCCCGGCACCTGCGGCACCGACGGGTCCGGCGAGAACAGGTCTGTGTCGGCGCCGATGTGCACCACGTGGATACGGTCCTGGGCGACCCCCAGGTGGTCCACGATCTCCTGGCGGGACGTCCCGGAGACGGTCAGCACCGACGGCAGCCGGCGCGCGACCCGCTTCTGCATGCGCGTGAACGCGTACCAGCGCCGTACCGACGCCCGCCGCTGCCGGCCGTCGGCCGCCTCCAGTTCCAACTGGCGGTCCACGGTGACGGGGTGGTGGATGGTGGTCACCAACGGCGCGCCCATGTCGCCCAACAGGCCGTACCCGAGGGTCTGGTTGTCGTGCACGACGTCGAAGTCGCCGCGCCGGGAGCGCAGATGGCGGCGGGCACGCAGCGAGAACGTCAGCGGCTCGGGGAAGCCGCCGGTCCACATCGTCGCCACTTCGAGGGCGTCGACCCAGTCGCGGTACTCCTCGCGCCCGGGGGTGCGAAAGGGGTCGGGCTGGCGGTACAGGTCGAGGCTGGGCAGTTCGGTGAGGGACAGCCCCTGAAGGCCCTCGCCCTCGTCGAGCACGGGGTAGGGCTGGGCGCCGATGACCTCGACCCGGTGGCCGAGGCGGACCAGCTCGCGTGAGAGATGCCGTACGTAGACGCCCTGACCGCCACAGAACGGGTTTCCCTTGTACGTGAGGAGCGCGATGCGCAACGGGCGGTAGCCGTCTGCGGCCGAGCCCTCCTGGGGGCCTGCCTCCCTGGCCTCAGCGGTCACTCTCGGCCCCTTCTCCCCTGCCACTTCCCGCGAGATTACGCGGGGACGGTAATGTAGAACAAGTTACAGACTTGATCGTCCAGGAGGCTCCGAATCTACCGGCAGGTAAGGGCACTACGAGCGGCGGATCAGGTGATTCACGCCACGGCCCAGCCCCCTGCCATACCGTCTGATCATTCGCCCCCTCACCGACTGTCACGGAACAGCCGTCACGGAACAACGGAACGGGACCCATGCCTGCGGAAGCCAAGGTGCCAGCCGGTACCGCGCTACCGGCGACGCAGCCGGCCACGCCACCCCTCACCGAGCGGCAGGAGGCGCGCCGCCGCCGGATCCTGCACGCGAGCGCGCGGCTGGCCGGCCGGGGCGGTTTCGACGCGGTGCAGATGCGCGAGGTCGCGGAGTCCTCGCAGGTGGCCCTGGGAACGCTGTACCGCTACTTTCCGTCGAAGGTGCACCTGCTGGTCGCCACCATGCAGGACCAGCTGGAGCACATGCACGGCACCCTCAGGAAGAAGCCGCCGACCGGCGAGACGGCGGCCGAACGGGTGGCGGAGACCCTGATGCGGGCCTTTCGGGCGCTGCAGCGCGAGCCGCATCTGGCCGACGCCATGGTCCGCGCCCTGACCTTCGCCGACCGCAGCGTCTCCCCCGAGGTGGACCAGGTCTCCCGGCAGACGACGGCGATCATCCTGGACGCGATGGGCCTGGACGACCCGACCCCTGCCCAGCTGTCCGCGGTCCGCGTGATCGAGCACACCTGGCACTCGACCCTGATCACCTGGCTCTCCGGGCGGGCCTCGATCGCCCAGGTCAAGATCGACATCGAGACGGTGTGCCGACTGATCGACTGATCGACTGATCGACCTCATGGGTCCGGACGGGCGGGACCAGGCACGAGATGGGCCGGACGGGGCAGGAGACGCGCCGGACCGGCAGGAGACGCGTCGAACCAGGCAGAAGAAGGCCCGGAGCAGACAGGAGACGGACGCGCCGGACCGGACCCGAAAGACCCGACCGGCGAGACGCACGAAAAAGACCTACGAGACGGGTTCCGGTCGGCCTTCCGGCCTTTCGACCTTGGGCCTGTCGACCGTCACTGTCGGCCCCGGCGGAAGCCGAAACTTCTCGCCAAAGTCGGCAACTCCGGTCGAGTTCCTTCACTCGCCTCGTAGGCAATATTCAGAATAACTCCCGCACAGCCGGACACAAGCCCCTGAACCATGATTTTTTTGACTATTTCGGACAGGTCCAGTCCCGGTCCAGCCCTGCGTCGGGCGGCCGACACCTTCCGCCTCGACTCCGCCCGGCAGTCCCGCCCCGTCGAGCCGAACACCGACGCGGGCGACCCGACTCCTGACGACCAATCAGATTTCAAGCCTCCCCGTCCGCATGGCAGCGTGCGGCGTGGGTCACACTTCGACTCGCTTTCATGCGGCGCCGGTCACAAGCGCGGCGATCGAAGCGCCCCTCCGCGTGCGACCCCGGTCACACCCGCGACTCATCGCGTGCGGCCCAGGTCACACCGTTCCACCGCGTTCCGTGTCACCTCATCGACTTTCCGTCATCCAAACCGTGATGCGCCCCACGTGACCCGAGTCACCTACGAGCCGAGGCCGTAGCCCATCCGAATGGCATGCACGCGTCGATTCAGCCCCTGACCTGCACATTGAGAGCCAGGTCACACACACGACCTTTGCCCCAGATGCGACCACAACTAGTAAAAAGGGTCATTGCGGACGCTTCGCCTGCCTGCTTCTCTGGATGACGTCGCCGGGCGCCGACGAGCCCACACCGGCCGCGGCGCCTAAGCACCCCCCACCCACCCACCCCGTGGTTCCGGCAAGCCTGCGACGACATATACCCCAACCAA
>CBFHCJ010000689.1:0-3715 GCA_965654005.1 uncultured Streptomyces sp.
GGATGCGCGCGCGGAGGGCGTCACCGTGACGCCGCTGCCGGTCCTGGACCCGACTCGGGCGTTGGCGCGCGTGACGTTCGACGAGGTCTCGTCGACCACCGTTCCGTCCCCATCGGACATCGCCGAGCGGATCCGACATCTCGGGAAGCTGCACGAGGCGGGGCTCGTCACGGACGAAGAGTTCTCCACGAAGAAGGCGGAGTTGTTGGCGGAGCTTTAGCGTCTGCCGGGTGCGGATCGTTTTTCGGCTGCGGGCCGTGTGTGGTTGCTCGCGCCCACGCGGCGGAGCCGCACAATGTCACAGCCCCGCGCCCCTGAACAGCCCCGCGCCCCTGAAGGGGCGCGGTTCCCCACCGCCCTTCAGAACCCCAACTCCCTGCCCGCCGACGCGAACCTCATGTCCGGGTAGCGGTCGCCTGCCACCTTCGAGGCGATGGGCTCCAGCAGCGCCAGTTCGGCGTCCGTGAGGACGATCCCCGTCGCTGACACGTTCTCCTCGACACGCTTGCGCTTGGTCGTGCCCGGGATCGGGACCACCGGGAAGCCGTGCACCGTGGCCTGCTGCTGGACCCAGGCCAGGGCGATCTGCGCCGGCGACGCGCCGTGTGCCTCGGCGACGGACCTGATCGGCTCCAGGAGCGCCACGTTGGCGGCCGCGTTCTCGCCCGTGAAGCGGGGCATCATACGGCGGAAGTCCTGGTCCGTGAGGTCCCTGTCGGCGTTGGAGAAGGAGCCCGTGAGGAAACCGCGGCCGAGCGGCGAGTATGGCACCAGGGCCACGCCCAGTTCCTTGGCGGCCGGCACCACGTTCACCTCGATGTCCCTGCTGAATAGCGACCACTCCGACTGGCACCCGTAGGCGTAATATAGAGCCATGACGACGAACACCACGAGCCACCAGCGCAGGGCCGTGATCTACACCCGCATCAGTGAGGGCCGCGGCGGCGATCAGCTCGGCACCGGCCGCCAGGAGGCCGCCTGCCGCAAGCTCTCCGCCGACCTCGGGTGGCTGGTGGTCCGGGTTCTGGAAGACGACGACCGCACCGCCTACGGCAAGAACGGCATGCGCGCCAAGCGGCCCGCCTATGCGGAGCTGCTTGACCTGCTCGCCGACGGCCGGGCCGACGCCGTGATCGTGTGGCACGTGGACCGCCTGTACCGGCAGGCCCGCGACCTTGAGCCCCTAATCGACGTGGTCGAGCGGACGGGGACCGTGGTCCGCCCCGTCACCCACGGAGAGCTGGACCTGGCCAGCGCCTCGGGTCGGATGGTCGCTCGTATCCTCGCCAGTGTGAGCACACACGAAATCGAGCACGCGGTCGAGCGCATGCGCGAGAAGAAGGCCGAGCTGCGGGCCGCCGGGCACTACCACGGCGGTACCCGAGGCTTCGGCCACAAGCCGCTGCGCAAGCGCGCGCCGGGTGCTCCGCCGCAGGTGCCGCAGACCGACCCGCGTGAGGCCGCACTCATCCAGCAGGCGGCACAGGACGTGCTCGCCTACGCGGCCGACCTGACCACCGGCAAGAGCCTCGGGGCCGTCTGCCGCGACTGGAACGCCCGGGGCATCCGCACCCCGCGTGGCAAGGAGTGGGGTATCCCGTCGCTCCGCACCATGCTTACCGGCGCCCGGCTGGCAGCGATCATCGAGCACGACGGCGAGGAGATCGGCCCGGCCCAGTGGGAGCCGATCCTCGACGTCGAGACGTGGCGTGCGCTGCGCGTCGTGCTCCGCGACCCGAGCCGCAACACGTACCGCGACCGGCCCGCCGACCGGAAGATCAAGTACCTGGGCACCGGCCTGTACCTGTGCCACGAGTGCAAGGAGCTGGCCCGTGCGGGAGGTGCCCGGACGGGTGAGGGGCAGCGCTACCGCTGCACCGCCGGGCACATCACCCGGTACGCCGAGCCGATCGATGACTTCGTGGAGCGGGTGGCAATCGCCCGGCTGGCCCGGCCGGACGCCCGAGCCGCCTTCTCCGGACCCGAGAGCACCATCCCGGCCGGACCCTCCATGGACGACCTGAACGCCCGTCACGCGGCCCTGACGGCACGGCTGGAGGCCCTGGCGGAGGTCTTCGCGGACGACGACGAGGCGAACCCGCTGGAGTTCCGCAAGGCCAGCCGCAACCTCCGCGACAAGATCACCGGCGTCGAGCAGCAGATCACCGACATGGCCACGGCCGCAGCAGCCGCTCGCCAGCCCGGCCCGCTCGATGCCGTGGACCTGCCGGAGCTGGTTCGCCGTCACGAGGCCGACCCCAAAGCCGCGTTGGCCTGGTACCGCGAGAAGCTCACCCTGGACGAGCGGCGGAAGATCCTCGCCACGCTGGTCACGGTGACGATCCTGCCGGGGCGGCGTGGTCGACCCAAGGCCGGAGCACCTGCCTTCGACCCCGAGTCGGTTCGCATCGACTGGACCGGCAACGCCTGATCCACCACGCACACGACGACGCCCGGCCGGGCAACAACACCGGCCGGGCGTCGTGCTGTCTACCGGTTGAGCTGGGCGAGGAAGCCGTCCACGAACTTCTCGACCTCCGCCAGCGTCTTCACTTCCTCTACGTTCAGCCGGTCAACCACCTTCACGCCGGAGTGCAGGAAGAGACGGCTGCGGCTGTGGTCACGCCCGGCGTGGCCTTTGTGCTGTGGTCCGTCGATCTCGATCACCCCGGCGTACCCGCGATACGTGATCAGCAGATCAGGCTCGAAGGTCCAGCCGAGTACCCGCATCCCACCGAGCGGCATGATTCCGATCGTCTCGGTGTCCGGCAAAGATGCCTGCCGTCCTTTGAGCACCCGGTACACGTCCAGCTCCCACTCGTTGGTGAACCGGAGCTGGTCCTCCACCGGATGACTGGGTTCGAGCTGCTGCCTGCGCCCCTGATTGCTCGGCTTGGGGCCGTCGGCGGTCTTGACCTGCCTGCGCCAGTCCGGGCCAAGACGAGGGATCGACGGCCGGGCGACAAGCTCGTCAACGGACTTGCTCGACCCCCACATCACGTCTCGCATCACTACAGCGATATTCTCAAGCTCCCGCTCGTTGTACGTGGGGTACAGGCTCGGCTCCACCACGAGCACGATCCGGTAGCCCTCGTGGTCGTACTCGGTATTCCAGAGCCGGACCTCAGCCGACGACACGTCGGCGATCATCCGCGCCGTATCGGTCTTCCCCAGGTGATACGCGAGCACGGCGCTCGTGCCGAGCAGCCACTCACTCACCAGGGGAGCGTTCTCCGGGGTGTCGAGGGCACGGGACATGTCAGGCGACGGCAGCTCATCACTCATGCACGGAATTGTGACAGTCGCCGCTGACAACGGAAGGGCGCCGGAACACGATGGATGGCCGTCAACGTGGTCAGCCGGCAATGGGGTTGAGGCCCGAGCCGCTGCACGACGACGCCCGGCCGGGCAGCATCACCGGCCGGGCGTCGTGCTGTTGGGGTTACGCCTCGGGGCGCCCTCGGTGACAGGTGCACCCGCACCGGTGCACCAGCAGCAGGCCGCCGCCGTGGGGCAAGGGCACGTCCTCGGTCTGCCGGCACTCGCCGTGCAGATCCTCGTACCCGGGCTGCTGGGCGACCGCGCACTCAGCGGACATGGCCGACGTGTCCACAGCAGGCGCGCTCACGGCGCCTCTCCTCGGCTCCGGGCGTTCGCCAGGGCCACGCCCGCCGACAGCCTCTCCGCCGCCGTAGCGGGCCGCAGAGGGCCGCGC
>CBFHCJ010000690.1:0-3698 GCA_965654005.1 uncultured Streptomyces sp.
CGAAGAGCTCCTTGATGCGGTCGATGGCGATCTGCTCGACCACGTCGACGTGCTCACAGCCGCCGTAGTAGCGGCGGCCCGGGTAGCCCTCGGCGTACTTGTTGGTGAGGACCGACCCCTGGGCCTGCATGACCGCGACCGGCGCGAAGTTCTCCGAGGCGATCATTTCCAGGGTGGACTGCTGACGGTGCAGTTCGGCGTCGACGGCGGCGGCGACGTCCGGGTCGAGTTCGTGCAGGGGCGTGTTCAGAAGCGACATGTGGGCTACGACTCCTCAGCCGGTGATGTGGGTGTCGTACTCGTCGGCGGAGAGCAGGTCGGCCGGCTCCTCCGTGACGCGTACCTTGAACAGCCAGCCGCCCTCGAACGGGGCGGAGTTCACCAGCGACGGGTCGTTGACCACGTCCTCGTTGATCTCCGTGACCTCACCCGTGACCGGGGAGTAGAGGTCGCTCACCGACTTGGTCGACTCCAGCTCACCGCAGGTGTCGCCCGCGGTCACCGTGTCGCCGACCTCCGGGAGCTGGACGAACACGACATCGCCGAGCGCGTTGGCCGCGTGCTCCGTGATGCCGACCGTCGAGACGCCGTCCTCGGCGTCCGACAGCCACTCGTGCTCCTTGCTGTAGCGCAGTTGCTGGGGGTTGCTCATGGCCTGAATTCTCCTGTACGCGGGGGAGCGGTGATGAATGGGGGAATGAATGGGGAATGCATGGGTGAATGGGGGAATGAAGGGGGACTGCCGGAGACGACGCTCGTGAGCAGGGCGGACGTGCGCGTCGGCACCCCCCGCCCGCGCTCGGTGTCTACTTCTGGCGCTTGTAGAACGGCAGCGCCACGACCTCGTACGGTTCGTGGCTGCCCCGGATGTCCACCCCGACCCCGGGCGTGCCCGGCGTGGAGTGCGCGGCGTCGACGTACGCCATCGCGATCGGCTTGCCCAGCGTGGGGGAGGGGGCACCGGAGGTGACCTCGCCGATCACCTCTCCTCCGACGACCACCGCGTACCCGGCCCGCGGGATCCGCCGGCCCTCGGCGACCAGGCCGACCAGGACCCGCGGCGGGTTCGCCTCGGCCCGGGCAGCGGCCTCCTGGAGCGCCGCACGCCCCACGAAGTCGCCCTCCTTGGCGAACTTCACCACCCGGCCGAGCCCGGCGTCGAACGGCGTCGATGAGGTGCTGAGCTCGTGCCCGTACAGCGGCATGCCCGCCTCCAGGCGCAACGTGTCCCGGCAGGACAGGCCGCAGGGGACGAGACCGACCGGCGCGCCCGCCTCGGTCAGCGCCTGCCACAGCTTCTCGGCGTCGGACGGGGCCACGAACAGTTCGAAGCCGTCCTCGCCGGTGTACCCGGTGCGCGCGATCAGCGCCGGGACGCCCGCGACCGTGCCGGGCAGGCCCGCGTAGTACTTGAGGCCGTCCAGGTCGGCGTCGGACAGGGATGCGAGGATGCCGGGGGCCTCGGGGCCCTGGACGGCGATCAGCGCGTAGGCGTCCCGGTCGTCGCGCACCTCGGCGTCGAAGCCCTCCGCGCGCGCGGTCAGCGCGTCGAGCACCACCTGGGCGTTGGAGGCGTTGGCGACGACCATGTACTCCCGCTCCGCGAGCCGGTACACGATCAGGTCGTCGAGGATGCCGCCGTCCTCCCGGCAGATCATGGTGTAGCGGGCGCGGCCGACGCCTACGGAGGCGATGTCGCCGACCAGGGCGTAGTTCAGGAAACGGCCCGCCTCGGGGCCGGTCACCGTGATCTCGCCCATGTGGGAGAGATCGAAGAGACCCGCCTTCGTACGGACGGCGACGTGCTCGTCACGCTCGGAGCCGTAGCGCAGCGGCATGTCCCAGCCGGCGAAGTCGGTCATCGTCGCGCCGAGCGAACGATGCAGGGCATCGAGCGCGGTACGGCGCAAGGGGCTACTGCTCATCGGTTGTGCTCCCAGGACAGGACGGGCGAGGTCGTTCCTCCCCATCTGTCATCGGAACCTGAGAGGTTCGCCATGACCGACCGCGGAGGGTCGTCACGGCTTGCACCTTGGGTGGAGCCACCGGTCGGTGGCCCGCTTTTCAGATGTGCCTCGCCCGCGCGGTTCGGGGCCTGAGAGATTCAAGGGAGGGACTTGCTCCTTCGGCGCCCGGGCGGGCGTACGACACACGTACGCACCCGGAACTCTCCCGCGCGGATTCAAGCGGCCGGTATGCAGTTGGCGCGCACATCATTGCACGCATCGCCCGATCCCGGCAGAGCGGCACTTGTGACCGGCCTGTGGCGGTACGGGGACGAAAACACGAGGCACACCGCATTACCTTCTCTTTACACTCGGCGGGGAGGGACTTCGGGGAGGGACTTCCTGACCCGGACTTCCTGACCCCAGGGGAGGACGATCACGGTGGACAGGACCACGGCGTACGCCACCACCTCGGGCATCGCGATGCCGAAGCAGCCGACGGCCCCGGCCCGTCAGGCCTGCGGCCCTCTGCGGACGCCCGTGATCCGCGATCTGCGCGACCGCGCCGGCCGCAGCCCGCACGAGCTCACCTTCGGCGCGAGCGACCTGGTCGTGATCACCGGTCTGCCCGGCAGCGGCAAGTCCACGCTCATGCGCCGCGCGGTGCGGGGCGTGCGCGTCGACTCCCAGGACACCCGGGACCGCTGGGACACCCGGCTGGCCCGCTTTGTGCCGTACGCGGTCTACCGCCCCCTCGTTCGGCTCTCCCACTACGCGAGCCTGCGCCGCGCGGTGCGCGCCGACACCGGAGCCGTCGTGCACGACTGCGGTACGCAGGCCTGGGTGCGCGGCTGGCTGGCCCGCGCCGCCCGCCGCCGCGGCGGCACGCTCCATCTGCTCCTGCTGGACGTCACCCCGGACACGGCCCTGGCGGGCCAGCGCGAGCGAGGCCGCGGCGTCTCGCGGTACGCGTTCCTCAGGCACCGCCGGGCCACCCGCCAACTGTTCGCCACCGTAGAGCGGGGCCGTCTGCCCGAGGGCTGCGGCTCGGCGGTCCTGCTCGACCGGGACGCGGCGGACGTCCTGCGCCGGATCGACTTCGAGGACTGACAAGGGGGCCGCTCGGCACCCGCTAGCCTTGCCAGCCACAACAGTAGTTCTCAGCAGGCGGTAGGCAGATGGACTTCCCGGCGGACCTTCCCACGGACTTCCCCGCGCAGGCGCACCCCCATTCGCACGGCGGATGGCCCGGCAACGAGTTGGAGGAGGTGCTCTCCGCCGCGCTCGGCGTCCCCACGGCCGGCGGCCGGATCCTCGAGGTCCTCGGCCGCAGCTTCCTGTGGGTGCCGCTGCCGGGCGGCGGTGGTCCGGACAGCGTCTCCCTCGATCTGCCCACGCTGGAGATCGAGGGCCAGGCGTACGTCCCGGTGTTCAGCTCGGAGGAGCAGTTGCGCCAGGTCGTCGGCAACCACTTGTCGTACACCATCGCGCCCGCCGTCGAGTTCGCCCGCGGGCTGCCCCCGCAGGTCGGCATCGCGATCAACCCGGACGGCGTGGTCGGCGTGCCGCTGCCGCCGGACGCGGTGGCCGAGCTGTGCCGGGCCGGGCGCACCCCGCTCGACGGGCCCGCGAGCGGCGGCCGCGTCCGCCTCTTCGAACCCGACTGGCAGGACGACCCGGTGGACTTCCTCGCCGCCGCGTCGGCCGTGTTCGCGGCGACCGGAGTGGTACTCACCGCGCGCCGCTGCCTGG
>CBFHCJ010000691.1:0-3696 GCA_965654005.1 uncultured Streptomyces sp.
CGGGCCGGGCGCCGGGGCCCCATCTGCCCGGCGGGCTCGCGGGCGGGCCCGCCGGGGTGCTGGCGGGCTGGACGCTGACCGCGCTGGGGCTGGCGCTGGCCGCGCCCGCGATCGCTCATGTGTGCGGGTGGCTGCTGCAGGCCGTACGCCCCGGTGCCCTGCGGCTGCTCGCCGGGCGCGGCCTGCAGGAAGAGGCGCGACGGCTCGGGCGACCGCTCGGGGTGGTGTGCGCGGTGGCGTCGGGGGCGTACGCGACGACCGCGGTGTACACCGATGCGCGCCCGTCCTTCGGGCCGCTGACCACGCTCGGCGCGGTGCTCGTGGCGGGCTGCTCGCTCGCGACGCTGGCGACGGCCGCGGTCGAGGCCAGGCAGGCGCGCGCCGACACCGTCGCCGCGCTCGTGCGGCTGGGCGCGCCCGCCACGCTGATGCGCACCGCGGCGCTGCTGCGCGCGGGTGCGCTGGCCGCGGTGTTCGCGCCGCTGACGTGGCTGGTCGCGGAGCTGGCGGCGATGCCGCTGGCGGGCTGAGAAGACCCCGGAAAAGTTCCCCACCTGGGTGGGAGAGGGCAGCCACGGCTCTGCGGGCGGCCGGGGGCAGCCCGGGGCAGCCCGACAGCAACCTACCGCCCTAGCGCTCGCCCGCCGCCAGCTGCCCGCACGCTCCGTCGATCTCCTGGCCACGGGTGTCCCGGATGGTCACCGGCACCCCGTGGGAAGCGATCGCCTCGACGAACGCCTTCTCGTCCTCGGGCCGTGAGGCGGTCCACTTGGAGCCCGGCGTCGGGTTCAGCGGGATCAGGTTGACATGAACGGGCTTACCCTTGAGCAGCCGGCCGAGCAGATCGCCGCGCCATGCCTGGTCGTTGATGTCCCGGATCAGGGCGTACTCGATGGACAGCCGGCGCCCGGACTTGGCCACGTACTCGAAGCCGGCGTCCAGCACCTCGCGGACCTTCCAACGCGTGTTGACGGGGACGAGGGTGTCGCGCAGCTCGTCGTCCGGCGCGTGCAGGGAGATGGCGAGGCGGCACTTGAAGCCCTCGTCGGCGAAGCGGTGGACGGCCGGCACCAGCCCGACCGTCGACACGGTGATGCCGCGCTGCGAGAGTCCCAGCCCGTCCGGCGCGGG
This sequence comes from uncultured Streptomyces sp., assembly GCA_965654005.1. GTDB lineage: Bacteria > Actinomycetota > Actinomycetes > Streptomycetales > Streptomycetaceae > Streptomyces. The sequence continues at coordinate 1,132 of CBFHCJ010000691.1, forward strand.
GTCGGTGAGGGCGCGGATGGAGCCGACGACCCGCTTGTAGTTGGCGAGGGGCTCGCCCATCCCCATGAAGACGATGTTGGACAGCCGCGCCGGTCCGCCCGGAATCTCCCCGTCGCGCAGGGCCCTCATCCCGTCCACGATCTGGTGCACGATCTCGGCCGTGGACAGATTGCGGTCGAGGCCGGCCTGACCGGTCGCGCAGAAGGGGCAGTTCATGCCGCAGCCCGCCTGCGAGCTGATACACATGGTGACCCGGTCGGGGTAGCGCATGAGCACGGACTCGACGAGTGTCCCGTCGAACAGCCGCCACAGCGTCTTGCGGGTCGTGCCCTGGTCGGTCGACAGATGCCGGACGACGGTCATCAGCTCCGGGAACAGCGCCTCCTGGAGCCTGGCGCGGGAGGAGGCGGGGATGTCGGTCCAGTGCACCGGGTCGTGCGCGTACCGCGCGAAGTAGTGCTGCGCGAGCTGCTTGGCGCGAAACGGCTTCTCGCCGACCGCGGCGACAGCCTCCTTGCGCTCGGCGGGCGTGAGATCGGCAAGATGGCGCGGCGGCGTCTTGGCTCCGCGCGGCGCGACGAAAGTGAGTTCTCCGGGCTTAGGCATGGCCGTACCAGTGTCGCAGATCCATTCATGTGGCCTGGGAGCCGAGTCGCGCGGTGGTCGTCATCGTGACGACCGGTCGGGCTCCTGCGGCTGTCGACTCACCACTTCGCCGAACCAACCGCTCCGGAAGGCTTTCGTCTCTCAAGCGGCGCAGGGTACTGGACACGGCGGGAAGCGTTGAGCACGGGACACGGCGGGAAGCGTTGAGCACGGGGGCTCGCCGTCCTGTGTACGACGAGCCCCCACGGGGCAGCGCGGATCAGCGACGTACGGAACGACCCGGCGACCCGTCACCCGTTCCCGACGAACAGCACGAGCAGCAGCCACACCACCGGCGCGGTGGGGAGCAGCGAGTCGAGGCGGTCCATGATGCCCCCGTGCCCCGGCAGCAGCGTGCCCATGTCCTTGATGCCCAAATCGCGCTTGATCATGGACTCGCCGAGGTCGCCGAGAGTGGCGCTGGCCGCGACCGCGAGGCCCAGCAGGAGACCCTGCCACCACGCGCCGCCGTCGATCAGGAACTGCATGCACAGCGCGCCCGCCGCCATCGCGAAGGCGATCGCACCGATCAGGCCCTCGCGGGTCTTGCCCGGGCTGATGCGCGGGGCGAGCTTGTGCCTGCCGAAGCGCCAGCCGACCGCGTACGCGCCTGTATCGGACACCACCGTCAGCAGCAGGAACGTCAGGACGCGCCGCGGGCCGTCGTCGGCCGTCAGCATCATGGAGACGAACGTGGCCAGGAACGGCACGTAGAAGGCCGCGAACAGGCCGGCCGTGACGTCCTTGAGGTAGTCGTGCGGCGGCTCCGTCATACGCCAGACCAGCACGGCGAGCGCGGTCAGCGCCATCGCCACCCAGGCGCCCTCGGCGCCCCGTACATACCCGGCGACGACCATCGCCGCACCGCCGACCGCCAGTGGCACGAGGGGCGCCTTGATCCCCTTGCGCTCCTCCAACCGCTTCGTCAGCTCCCACAGGCCCACCACGACGGCGACCGCTATGACGCCGACGAAGACGGCCTTGACGATGAACAACGACGCGACGATCACGACGCCGAGCCCGACGCCGACGCCTATGGCCGCGCCCAGGTCACGGCCCGCGCTCTTCTTCTGTGGTGCGGGCGCCGGCTGCGGGGCGTCGGGCATGGGCTCCGGATTCTGCGAGGCCGCCCGGTGGGACGGCGCCTGCGGCGTGTCGTCGCGGAAGAAGGGGCCGCTCAGCCGAGCGGCCCCATGGTCGTCATCCTGGTCTCCGCCATGTGCGGGTACGCCGGGCACGACGGGCATGGGGCGAGTCCGCTGGGCGTCATGCGCATCGTACGCGGGACCCGCCGGGCCGGCCGCCGGGACCGGCCCCTGGTCGGTGGGCCAGTACCCGGGCTGTGGCGGCGCCCCCCAGGAAGAGTCGTTCATCAGACCTCGAGAAGCTCCGCTTCCTTGTGCTTGAGCAGCTCGTCCACCTGCGCGACGTACTTCGCGGTGGTGTCGTCGAGCTCCTTCTCCGCACGGCGGCCCTCGTCCTCGCCTACCTCGCCGTCCTTGATCAGCTTGTCGATGGCGTCCTTGGCCTTGCGGCGGACGGAACGGATCGAGACCTTCGCGTCCTCGCCCTTGCCCTTGGCGACCTTGATGTACTCGCGGCGGCGCTCCTCGGTGAGCTCGGGGAACACCACGCGGATGATGTTGCCGTCATTGCTCGGGTTGACGCCCAGGTCGGAATCGCGGATCGCCTGTTCGATGTTGCGCAGCGCGGTCTTGTCGAACGGCGTCACCACGGCCATGCGCGGCTCCGGCACCGAGAACGAGGCCAGCTGGTTGATCGGCGTCGGTGCGCCGTAGTAGTCAGCCACGATCTTGTTGAACATCGCCGGGTGCGCACGACCGGTGCGGATCGCGGCGAAGTCGTCCTTGGCGACCACGACGGCCTTCTCCATCTTCTCCTCGGCCTCGAGGAGGGTCT
>CBFHCJ010000692.1:0-3692 GCA_965654005.1 uncultured Streptomyces sp.
TCCGGGGCGTGCAGGCTACCGGCGTGGGTGTGCGAGAGTCCGCGGCGCGAGCGCACGAAGACCTCCCACAGGGGCCACTCTTCGGTCGTCATGCTCACGCCTCCCGACTCTCGCGGGCCCGGTCGGCCGACGGTCCACCGGCCGCGCGCGCCTGGCCGTCGGCCGTCCGCGTCCCGCCGTCGTGCTTCGTCGCGTAGGCCGAGGCCGCCTCCCGTACCCATGCGCCCTCGTCGTGGGCCCGCCTTCGCCGGGTTATCCGCTGCTCGTTGCAGGGGCCGTTCCCCTTGAGGACCTCCCAGAACTCCGTCCAGTCGATGGGCCCGAAGTCGTAGTGCCCCCGCTCCTCGTTCCACCGCAGATCCGGGTCGGGGAGTGTCAGGCCGAGCGACTCGGCCTGGGGGACGCAGATGTCCACGAAGCGCTGGCGCAGCTCGTCGTTCGAGTGGCGCTTGATCTTCCACGCCATCGACTGCGCGGAGTGCGCCGACTCGTTGTCGGGCGGACCGAACATCATCAGGGACGGCCACCACCAGCGGTTCACCGCGTCCTGGGCCATCGCGTGCTGCTCCGGGGTGCCCCGGCTGAGGGTCAGCAGCAGCTCGTAACCCTGGCGCTGGTGGAAGGACTCCTCCTTGCAGATGCGGACCATGGCGCGTGCGTACGGGCCGTAGGAACAGCGGCAGAGGGGCACCTGGTTGGTGATCGCGGCGCCGTCCACGAGCCAGCCGATGGCGCCGACGTCCGCCCAGGTCAGCGTGGGGTAGTTGAAGATCGACGAGTACTTCTGGCGGCCCTCGTGCAGCTTGTCGAGAAGCTCGTCGCGGCTTGTGCCGAGCGTTTCCGCCGCGCTGTACAGATACAGGCCGTGGCCCGCCTCGTCCTGGACCTTGGCCATCAGGATCGCCTTGCGGCGCAGTGAGGGAGCGCGCGTGATCCAGTTGGCCTCCGGCTGCATGCCGATGATCTCGGAGTGCGCGTGCTGGGCGATCTGCCGTACCAGGGTCACGCGGTAGGCGTCGGGCATCCAGTCGCGCGGCTCGATCCGCTCGTCGGCGGCCACGGCGGCATCGAAGACGGCCTCGTACGCCGTCGCGTCCGCCTCTGCTGTGGCGTCCGCGCGGGCCGTTCGGTGCGCTGCTGTTGTCGCCATGCGGTCCCCCTCGACCACTCACCGTTTCCCGACCGATCGTTCGGTCCGGTCGATTCAATGGTGGGATGAGGAGCCGTAGGGTGTCAACCGCTGTGGAAAACCTCCGAGCCGCGGCCCGGCCGCTGTCTCGATCGGGCTGTGCGGGACGGGCGGGCCTGAGTACCGTTCCGGGTGCGAACGCCGCGGCGTGCTGCGAACGGGTGACGCCCCACGCGGCCGGCGGTGGGAACGGCAGGTGGACCGGAGCCGATCGGCAGGCAAGGCGCAGGGACACAGAGAGCTCGGGAGACGGGGCGGGATGGACGCGTACGACGAGGGATCGGACGCCCGGCTGGTGCAGCCGGGCGGTTCCGAGCACCCGGTGTCCTCCGTACCCGAGGGCGCGACAGGCGACGTATCCGAGAGTCCGGCGCCGGACGGGGCCGCGGGGCCGACGCGTGCTACGGGGCCGAAGGGGACCGAGGCGCCCCACGGGGTCACGGGCCCGAGTGGCACAGGGGCCACGGGTGGTCTCAGCCCCCACGTGTCGGTCTCGTCCGGAGCTTGGCCCGTCGGGGTCCCCTCTCCGCACCCCGGCGACGCCACGGATTCGACGCCGGTCATCGCGGCGGCTGTCGTCACGGATCCGGCGCCCGTGCCCGCCACGGGTATAGCCGCAGACGCGGCACCCGTCCCCGTCCCCGTCTCTGTTTTCGCCACCGGCATCGCCATCGAGCCGGCCCGCGCTCCTCGTACCGGAATAGCCGCCCTCACACTGCGCTACCAGATCGCCGCCACGCTGGCGCTCGCGGTCGTCGCGGTCGCCGTCTGTGTGCACCTGGGGATGGTGTTCCTGTATGTCGCACCCACGAACACGGTCACCAAGGAGCACGGCAAGGCGATCGACGACTGGATCTACCCCGAGTTCGAACAGAACTGGAAGCTGTTCGCGCCCGACCCGCTGCAGCAGAACATAGACGTCGAGGCCCGCGCCGAGGTGAGCACCGCGGACGGCGACGTGCGGACGACCGGCTGGTACGACCTGTCCGCGCTCGACGGCGCCGCCATCGACGGCAATCCGCTACCGAGCCACACCCAGCAGAACGAGCTGCGCCGGGCCTGGGACTTCTGCGCTGCCTCGCACGACGGCGAGAACCACCCCGTGGGCCTGCGCGGTGCGCTGTCCGAGGACTTTCTGCGGCGCCTGGTAGTGCTGCGGCTGGGCCGCGAGCACGCGGCCGGCCATGGTGAGACCGTCGAACGCGTCCAGGTCCGCTCCGTCACCACCAACGTGCCGCCCCCCAAGTGGAGCGACGAGCGGCTCTCCACCACGCCCGTGTACCGCCAGTTGCCCTGGTGGTCGCTGCCGGAGGGCGAGCGGACGGGGGCGAGTGTCCGATGACCCGGTTCGCCCTGTGCGTCTCGCGCGGCGTCTCCCGTGTCACCGAGGCCGCCCTCGGCCCGTACCAGACCGCGGCCGTCCGCATCGGTTTCGCCGCCACGTGGCTGTTGTTCCTCCTGCGCGAGTTCCCGCACCGCCAGGAGATGTACGGGCCGGACGGGCCGTGGAGCTGGGATCTGGCCCGGCAGCTCATCGCGGACAACCACGCCTTCACGATCCTGATGTGGTCCGACAGCCAGGCGTGGTTCGAGGCGATCTACGCCCTCGCCATGCTGTCGAGCGCGCTGCTGCTGGTCGGCTGGCGCACCCGCGCGACGTCCGTGCTGTTCATGGTGGGTGTGCTGTCCCTGCAGAACCGCAGCGTCTTCATGGGCGACGGCGGCGACAACGTCATCCATCTGATGGCGATCTACCTGGTTTTCACGCGCTGCGGGCAGGTGTGGTCGCTGGACGAGCGGCGCGTCCGGCGCGCCAGTGCGGCACGCGCGTGTGGAGAGCGTGGAGAGCATGGTGAGCGGCCGGGGGCCGACCGGGTGGGCCCCGCCCTGTGGGGTGTGCTCGGCCTTGCGCTGGCCCTGGCGACGGGCGGGGGCAGGCTGAGCGGCGACTGGTTGACCGTGTTCTGGGGACTGTGGGCCGTGCAGGGCCTGTGGTGGTACGTCGATCGGCGCGCCCCTCGGACGGAGCCCCGCCTCCTGCTGGACGTCGTCGCCAACCTTGTCCACAACGCCGCCTTGCTCGTGATCATGGGCGAGGCGTGCCTCATCTACGCGACGGCCGGCTGGTACAAGATCCAGGGCTCGCGGTGGCAGGACGGCACCGCGGTCTACTACCCGCTTCACCTTGACTACTTCTCCCCCTGGCCCACCCTGTCCGACCTGTTGTCCTCGCACGGCGCGATCGTGCTGCTGGTGACGTACGGGACGGTCCTCGTGCAGGTCGCGTTCCCGTTCACCCTGTTCAACCGGCGTGTGAAGAACGTCCTGCTGGCGCTGATGATGACCGAGCACGCGGTGATCGCCGTGGTCCTCGGCCTGCCGTTCTTCTCACTCGCGATGATCGCCGCCGATTCCGTGTTCCTGACGACTTCCTTCCTCCGGCGGCTGAGCCATTGGGCGGCACGCGCGCGTGCACGGCTGATGGCGTACGGCAGCCGCCATA
>CBFHCJ010000693.1:0-3690 GCA_965654005.1 uncultured Streptomyces sp.
GGGCGGCACCCTGATCCTGGTCGGCTCCCCGGCCGGCCAGCGCGGCAACTTCGGCCAGACCAACTACGCCGCCGCGAAGGCCGGCATCGCCGCCATGGCCCGTACCTGGTCGATGGAGCTGGCCCGGGCGAACATCACCGTGAACGCGATCGTGCCGGTCGCCGCCACCGCCATGACCGAGACCATCCCGGCCTTCGCCCCCTACATCGAGGCCATGAGGAACGGCGAGCCGCTGCCCGACTTCCTCCGCAAGGGCGAGGGCTTCGGCACTCCCGAGGACTGCGCAGCGCTGATCCCGTTCCTCGCCTCCGACGCCGCCCGCGGTGTCACCGGCCAGGCGATCGGCATCGGGGGCGACAAGGTGGCACTCTGGTCACATCCGCAGGAGATCAAGACGGCGTACGCGGACGGCGGCTGGTCCCCGGACACCCTCGCCGACGTCTGGGCCACCTCGGTCGGCGCCGAGCCGGAGACCGTCGGCATTCCCGCGCCGAACTTCCCGGAGGCGTGATGGACCCGAACGAACTCGTCGCGATCGACGTCCACACCCACGCCGAGGTCTCCTCCAAGGGCCACGCGTCCCTGGACGACGACCTGCACGACGCCTCCAGCGCGTACTTCAAGGTCGAGGGCAAGCGCAAGCCCACCCTCGAGGAGACGGCCGCCTACTACCGTGAGCGGAAGATGGCCGCCGTGATCTTCACGGTCGACGCCGAGTCCGCGACCGGCACCGAGCCCGTCCCCAACGAGGAGGTCGCCGAGGCCGCCGCCGCGAACCCCGACGTGCTGATCCCCTTCGCCTCCATCGACCCCTTCCGCGGCAAGGCGGGAGTCAAGCAGGCCCGCCGCCTGGTCGAGGAGTTCGGGGTGAAAGGCTTCAAGTTCCACCCCAGCATCCAGGGCTTCTTCCCCAACGACCGCTCGGTTGCCTACGACCTGTACGAGGTGATCGAGGAGACCGGGACCATCGCCCTGTTCCACACGGGCCAGACCGGCATCGGCGCCGGTGTGCCCGGCGGGGGCGGCATCCGCCTGAAGTACTCCAACCCCCTGCACGTGGACGACGTGGCGGCCGACTTCCCGCATCTGAAGATCATCCTGGCGCATCCGTCCTTCCCCTGGCAGGACGAGGCGCTGGCCGTCGCCACGCACAAGCCGGGCGTCCACATCGACCTGTCCGGCTGGTCGCCGAAGTACTTCCCGCCCCAGCTCGTGCAGTACGCCAACACACTGCTGAAGGACAAGGTGCTGTTCGGCTCGGACTACCCGGTCCTGACGCCGGACCGCTGGCTGGCGGACTTCGCGAAGCTGCCCATCAAGGACGAGGTCAGGCCGAAGATCCTCAAGGAGAACGCCGCCCGGCTGCTCGGGCTGACGAAACCGTAAGGGGCACCCCATGTGCAATGACGGACAGGGGCGGACAGATGCGCAATGAGGGACTGGGGTCGTGGCCCGCACGCCGGGCCCGCAAGACCCCGCACCGCACCGCCCTGATCCACGGGGGCACCAGGGTCACGTACGCGGACCTGCACGAGCGCACCACACGGCTCGCGCACGCGCTGCGCGCCCGTGGCGTCCGCCGCGGCGACCGGATCGCCTACCTCGGCCCCAACCACCCCGCGTACCTGGAGACGCTCTTCGCGGCGGGCACCCTCGGCGCGGTCTTCGTGCCGCTCAACATCCGCCTGGCCGGGCCCGAGATCGCTTACCAACTCGCCGACTCCGGTGCCAAGGCCCTCCTCTACGCGCCCTCGCACGCAGGTCTCGTCGCCGGACTGCCGGGCAGCACCGACGTGCGGACGTACGTCGAAGTGGGCGCCGAATACGAGGGGTTGCTGGCCGCCGCGAGCGACGAGCGGATCGACCAGCCCGTCAGCCTCGACGACACGTCCATCATCATGTACACCTCGGGGACGACGGGCCGGCCCAAGGGCGCCATGCTCACCCACGGCAACCTGGTCTGGAACGCGTTCAACGTCCTGGTCGACCACGACCTGATCGCCGACGAACGCGCCCTGGTCTCCGCCCCGTTGTTCCACACGGCCGGGCTGAACATGCTCACCCTGCCGGTCCTGCTCAAGGGCGGCACGTGCGTCCTGGTCGAGGCCTTCGACCCGGAAGCCACCTTCGACCTGATCGAACGCCACCGGATCACCTTCATGTTCGGTGTGCCGACCATGTTCGACCAGGTGGCCCGCCATCCGCGCTGGGCGCAGGCCGATCTGTCCAGTCTGCGGATCCTCACCTGCGGCGGCTCGCCGGTGTCGACCTCGCTGATCGCCGCGTACCAGGAGCGCGGGCTCACCTTCCTCCAGGGCTACGGCATGACCGAGGCCGCGCCCGGCACGCTCTTCCTGGACGCCGAACACGCGGTGAGCAAGGCGGGTTCGGCGGGCGTGCCGCACTTCTTCAGCGATGTACGCGTCGTACGGCCCGACCTCACCGCGGTCGACGTCGGCGAGACCGGCGAGGTCGTCGTGCGCGGACCGCACGTCATGCCCGGCTACTGGGGGCTGCCCGAGGAGACCGCGGCCGTGTTCGCGGACGGCTGGTTCCGCAGCGGGGACGCCGCCCGGGTCGACGACGACGGGTATGTGTACATCGTCGACCGTATAAAGGACATGATCATCTCGGGCGGGGAGAACATCTACCCCGCCGAGATCGAGGACCAGCTACTCGCCCACCCCGACATCGTCGAGTGCGCCGTCATCGGCGTGGCCGACGACAAGTGGGGCGAGGTACCGCGTGCGGTCGTCGTCCCCCGCGAGGGCGTCACGCTCGACCCGGAGGAGGTCATCGCCTCGCTGGCCGGGCGGCTCGCCAAATACAAGATCCCCAAGTCGGTGGTGGTCGTGGACGCCCTGCTGCGCACGGCCTCCGGAAAGCTCCTCAAGGCCCGTGTCCGCTCCAGGTACGGCACCGACTCCTGACTTCCCACGTAAGGAACGCATATGAGCATCACCGTCAACGGCCTCGACGAACTCAAGAAGCTGGCCGGCAGCGACCTCGGCGCCAGCGAGTGGATCGAGGTCACGCAGGAGCGGATCAACACCTTCGCCGACGCGACGGGCGACCACCAGTGGATCCACGTCGACCCGGAGAAGGCCGCGGAGGGCCCCTTCGGAGCGCCCATCGCCCACGGGTACCTGACCCTTTCCCTCTTCATCCCGATGTTCACCGAGCTGCTGGATGTCCAGGGCGTCACGACGAAGGTCAACTACGGGCTGAACAAGGTGCGTTTTCCCTCGCCGGTCAAGGTGGGGTCCCGTATCCGCCTGGTGGCGAAGCTCGCCTCGGTCGAGGACGTGCCGGGCGGGGTGCAGATCGCCGTCGACGGCACGATAGAGATCGACGGCGGCGGGAAGCCCGCCGCCGTCCTGCAGAGCCTGTCGCGCTTCTACGCCTGAGACCGGCCACACGGGGCCGCGCGTCTGCAACCCGGGCGGGTTCCCTCCACGGCGGGTGACATGGTGCACGGGGGTCCTCCCCCGGTCCGCCGCAACCGTGCGTCGCGATCCTCCGTCCAACTGGCATGTCGGACTCGCGCGGCGGGTCCTCGTCCAGGCCAGGGGGAATCTCATGCGTGTCCGGCAGCTCAGCAAGGGTTCGGCCGTCGCCGCCGTCGTGCTCGCGGCGGGACTCTCGCTCACCGCCTGCAACGGAAACGGCGGCGGCAAGGCCGGCGGGGCG
>CBFHCJ010000694.1:0-3664 GCA_965654005.1 uncultured Streptomyces sp.
CGGTCGACGCCGTCTCCGGCTCCGCCAAGGAGAAGATCACCGCCGCCGGCGGTACCGTCACCGAGCTCGTCTGAAATTTTCGGACGTCTTGATGACCTGAACGATCCCGACCGGGGATACCCCATACAAGGGGTATCCCCGGTCGGTCGTTCCAAGGGGGCAGACTCGCCGGTAAGGTGGCCTGCACTGCCAACTTTCACAGGGTGCCGCGGTACGGGCACTCTGAGCGGCAGTCGACCGTTACGTAGTCGTTGTCCAGTCGGAATCCCAAGACCGTCACCCTTGACGCAGTTGCGCGGGGGTCGCAGGAGGCACCGTGCTCACCGCGTTCGCCCGGGCGTTCAGGACGCCCGACCTGCGCAAGAAGCTGCTCTTCACGCTCGGCATCATCGTGGTGTACCGAGCCGGTACGCACATCCCGATCCCGGGCGTCGACTACAAGAGCGTCCAGACCTGTATCGACGTGGCCAAGGGCAACCAGGGCCTGTTCGGCCTGGTCAACATGTTCAGCGGTGGTGCGCTGCTGCAGATCACGATCTTCGCGCTGGGCATCATGCCGTACATCACGGCGAGCATCATTCTCCAGCTGCTGACCGTGGTCATCCCGCGCCTGGAGGCCCTGAAGAAGGAAGGCCAGGCGGGCACGTCGAAGATCACACAGTACACCCGCTATCTGACGGTGGCCCTCGCCATCCTCCAGGGCACCGGCCTGGTGGCCACCGCCCGCAGCGGCGCGCTGTTCACCGGCTGCCCGGTGGCGACCTCGATCGTCCCGGACCAGTCGATCTTCACCACCATCACCATGGTCATCTGCATGACCGCAGGTACGGCCGTCGTCATGTGGCTCGGTGAGCTGATCACCGACCGCGGCATCGGCAACGGCATGTCCATCCTGATGTTCATCTCGATCGCGGCGACCTTCCCGTCCGCGCTGTGGGCGATCAAGAAGCAGGGCGACCTGGCGGACGGCTGGATCGAGTTCGGCACCGTCATCGCGGTCGGCCTGGTCATGGTCGGCCTGGTGGTCTTCGTCGAGCAGGCCCAGCGGCGCATCCCGGTCCAGTACGCGAAGCGCATGATCGGCCGCCGTTCCTACGGCGGTACGTCCACGTACATCCCGCTCAAGGTGAACCAGGCGGGTGTGATCCCAGTGATCTTCGCCTCTTCGCTGCTGTACATCCCGGCTCTGGTCGCGCAGTTCGCCGGGGGCAACTCCGGGTGGAAGGCGTGGGTCCAGAACAACCTCACCAAGGGCGACCACCCGATTTACATCGCCCTTTACTTTTTGCTGATCGTGTTCTTCGCGTTCTTCTACGTGGCGATCTCGTTCAACCCCGAAGAAGTAGCCGACAACATGAAGAAGTATGGTGGCTTCATCCCGGGCATCCGGGCCGGTCGGCCCACCGCTGAGTACCTTTCGTACGTGCTCAACCGGATCACCTGGCCGGGGTCGCTGTATCTGGGTCTGATCGCTCTCGTACCGACAATGGCGTTGGTGGGTTTCGGAGCCACCAACAACTTCCCGTTCGGTGGTACCAGCATCCTGATCATCGTGGGTGTCGGTCTCGAGACGGTGAAGCAGATCGAGAGCCAGCTCCAGCAGCGCAATTACGAAGGGTTCCTCCGCTGATGCGAATCGTCCTCGTCGGGCCTCCCGGTGCCGGCAAGGGAACGCAGGCCGCGTTCCTCGCCAAGAACCTGTCGATCCCGCACATCTCCACGGGCGACCTGTTCCGCGCCAACATCAGCCAGCAGACGGAACTCGGCAAACTCGCGAAGTCCTACATGGACGCGGGCAACCTGGTGCCGGACGAGGTCACCATCGCGATGGCCAAGGACCGCATGGAGCAGCCCGACGCGGAGCACGGCTTCCTGCTCGACGGCTTCCCGCGCAACGTCTCGCAGGCCGAGGCGCTGGACGAGGCGCTCAAGGCCGAGGGCATGAAGCTGGACGCGGTGCTCGACCTGGAGGTTCCCGAGGACGAGGTCGTCAAGCGCATCGCGGGCCGCCGCGTGTGCCGCAAGGAGTCGGCGCACGTCTTCCATGTCTCGTACAAGGCGCCGAAGAAGGATGGCGTCTGCGACGAGTGCGGTGGCGAGCTGTACCAGCGCGACGACGACTCCGAGGACACCGTCCGCACGCGGCTGGAGGTCTACCACACGCAGACCGAGCCGATCATCGACTACTACGAGGCGCAGGGCCTGGTGGTCACGATCTCGGCGCTCGGCAAGGTGGACGAGGTCACCGAGCGCGCGATGGAGGCGCTCAAGCAGAAGACCGGCGACAAGTAGTCGTAGGTCGGCGCATCTGCCGCTCCACGGCCGCGGTTCCCCTGGCGGGAGCCGCGGCCGACGTATGGGGGGCCGCTGCTCCTGGGGGCTCCGCCGCGCGGACCCCCCGTATCTTTGATGGTGTCCGTACTCTCCGGTCCAGAAAGGCCGCAGCCGCCATGGTGCAGATCAAGACCCCCGAGCAGATCGCCAAGATGCGTGAGGCGGGGCTGGTCGTCGCCGCCATCCATGCGGCCACCCGGGAAGCGGCCGTGCCCGGGGCCACCACCAAGGACCTGGACGAGGTCGCGCGCAAGGTGCTCGCCGAGCACAACGCCAAGCCGAACTTCCTCGGCTACGGCGGCTTCCCCGCGACGATCTGCACCTCCGTGAACGAGGTCGTCGTCCACGGCATCCCGTCCGACGACGTCGTCCTGAGGGACGGGGACATCATCTCCATCGACTGCGGCGCGATCGTCGACGGCTGGCACGGGGACGCGGCCTACACCGCCTTCGTGGGCTCCGGTCACGCCCCGGAGCTGATCGAGCTCTCCCGGGTGACCGAGGAGTCGATGTGGGCGGGCATCGCGGCCATGAAGCAGGGCGGCCGGCTGGTAGACGTCTCCCGGGCCATCGAGACGTACATCCGCCGACAGCCGAAGTCGGGCGGCGGTCGGTACGGGATCATCGAGGACTACGGCGGGCACGGCATCGGTACCGAGATGCACATGGACCCGCACCTGCTGAACTACGTCGACCGGCGCCGGGGCAAGGGGCCGAAGCTGGTGACGGGCTTCTGCCTCGCGATCGAGCCGATGGTGTCACTCGGCACGCCGAAGACGGAGGTCCTGTCGGACGACTGGACCGTGATCACTACGGACGGCACCTGGTCCTCCCACTGGGAGCACTCGGTCGCCTTGACGGAGCAGGGGCCGCTGGTGCTGACGGCGCCCGACGGAGGCAAGGCGAAGCTCGCCGAGTACGGGGTCACGGCGGCGCCCGATCCGCTGGCGTAACCGCCGCATCGCAGGCCGCATAATGATCTTTCCGGCGGGGCATTCTCTCCTCGATTCGTGTTTCCGGGTGCGCTGACGTAGACTGACTCGTCGGCTCTCGTGCACCCGCATGTCCGCATGCGCTCGTACGGGGTCGATCAAGGTAGTCGATTCGAAGGGCGAAGCGTGGCCAAGAAACAAGGTGCCATCGAGATCGAGGGCACTGTCGTCGAGTCTCTGCCGAACGCCATGTTCAAGGTCGAGCTCCAGAACGGCCACCAGGTCCTGGCACACATCAGCGGCAAGATGCGTATGCACTACATCCGTATCCTCCCTGACGACCGGGTCGTGGTGGAGCTGTCTCCGTACGACCTGACGCGTGGCCGGATCGTCTACCG
>CBFHCJ010000695.1:0-3649 GCA_965654005.1 uncultured Streptomyces sp.
GGCCACGGGTGAGCGGCCCCGGCTCCGCCGCGTCGCACGCCGGTGCTCCCGGCTCCGGCGGCGTGCGGGACGCACGGACTCCGGGGACCGGCCCTTCGGCCGGGCAGGGGTACGGGGGCACCGCGACGCCTGCGGCCGAAGCCGTCCCGGCCTGGCCGCCGACGCCCTCGACCGGGGCACACCCCGCCGCACCCCCACCCCCCGGCAACCTCCGCGCCCGGCTGACCTCCTTCGTCGGGCGGGACACCGACATCGACACCATCCGCGGTGATCTCGCCGCCGCCCGGCTGGTCACCCTGCTCGGTCCCGGCGGCGCCGGGAAGACGCGGTTGTCGCAGGAGGCCGCCGAGACCGTGGCGCACGCGGCACGGGACGGGGTGTGGCTGGCCGAACTGGCGCCGGTCGACGACCCTCAGGCCGTTCCCGAGGCCGTGCTCACCGCCGTCGGGGCACGCGAGACCGTGCTCCGCGGTGCCGGCGCCGAGGAGATGCGCGCCGTCGCCGAACGGCACGACGACCCACTCGTCCGGCTCGCCGAGCACTGCGCACGACGCCGGATGCTGATCATCCTCGACAACTGCGAACACGTCGTGGACGCCGCCGCCCGGCTGGTCGAGCACCTCCTGGAACGCTGCCCCGGGCTGACGGTCCTCGCCACCAGCCGCGAACCCCTCGGCGTACCGGGGGAGTTGCTGCGCCCCGTCGAGCCCCTGCCGCAGCCGTACGCGCTGAAGCTGCTCGCCGACCGTGGCGCCGCGGCCCGGCCCGGCTTCCGGATCGAGGCCGACGAAGAAACCGCAGCGGCCGCCGCCGAGATCTGCCGCCGCCTCGACGGACTGCCGCTCGCCATCGAACTGGCGGCCGCGCGGCTACGCATGCTGTCACCGCGTCAGATCGCGGACCGGCTCGACGACCGGTTTCGGCTGCTCACCTCCGGCAGCCGTACGCTGCTGCCCCGGCAGCAGACCCTGCGGGCCGTCGTCGACTGGTCCTGGGACCTCCTCGACACGGACGAACGCGCGGTGCTGCGCCGACTGTCCGCCTTCTCCGGTGGCTGCGACCTCACCGCCGCCGAGGCCGTGTGCGGGCCCGCCGCGCTGGAGGCGCTCGGCTCCCTCGTCGACAAGTCCCTGGTGGTGGCGGCCCCTTCGGGCGAGGGCGGCATGCGCTACCGGCTCCTGGAGACCGTCGCCGAGTACGCGGGCGAACGGCTCGACGAGTCGGGCGAGCGGCTCGACGTGGAGCGCTCCCACCTCACGTACTACCGCGAACTCGCCCGCACCACCGACCCGTTGCTGCGCTCCTCAAGTCAACGCACCGCGGTCGAACGGCTTCAGACGGAGTACGAGAACCTGCGCACCGCGCTGCGCCGCGCCGTCGCCGCCCGCGACGAGCAG
The DNA here is from genome assembly GCA_965654005.1 of uncultured Streptomyces sp. Lineage (GTDB taxonomy): Bacteria > Actinomycetota > Actinomycetes > Streptomycetales > Streptomycetaceae > Streptomyces. The sequence goes on from CBFHCJ010000695.1 coordinate 1,398, forward strand.
GAGGCGCTGTGCCTGCTGCTCTCGCTGTGCTGGTACTGGCAGATGCGCGATCTGCGCACCGAGGCCCGCAACTGGTCCGCCGCCGTCGTGGCGCTCGGCCCCGATCCCTTCGCGCCGCCGCCGCACCCCGTGCCGGACCTCTTCGAACCCTGCACCGGGAACCCGCCGCCGATGCGCCCGGAGATCCTCGACGAGGCCCGCCGCGGCGCCCATCTCATCCATCTCGCCTGCATGGACATGGAGATCCAGGCATGGGAGACGCCGCAGGCCAAGGAGAAGCTGCGGGTCATCGGCGAGACCTACCGCCCCGGCCAGCCGCAGACCTGCCGCTGGCCGGGCTTCGTGTGGTTCTTCGCCGTCCTGCTCACAGCCGAACTGGACCAGGTGCGCGCCGTCATCGACGAAGCCGTACGCACCTGTCGCGAACTCGGCTACACCTGGGATTTGGCCCAGGCCCTGCAGATGCGGGCCAACATCCTCGCCAACCGCAGCCACTGGGCGGGGGACGCGACCCGGGACGCGGACGAGGCGCTGGAGATCTTCCGCCGGATCGGGGACACCTGGGGCGCGGCCGAGTCACTGTCCGCCCGCGGTGAGGCCCGCGAACGCCGCGGCGAGTATCTGCTCGCCGCCGCCGACTACCAGGCCGCGGGGGAGTACGCCGAACAGCTCGGCGCCCGCTCGCAGATGGCCGTGCTCGGCGCCCGCCTCGGCAGCGTCCTCATCGACGCGGGGGAGAGCGAGAGGGGTGAGCGGCTGCTGCGCCAGGTGATCGACGAAGGCCATGGCAGTATGAACGACGCCATGCCGGCCGCCCGGCTGTTCCTGGCGCTGTGGCTCTCCCGCACGGACCGTGTCGCCGAGGCGCGCGAGCAGGTCCGTCTGCTGCGCGCGGAGTTCAAGGCCGTGGGCTTCGTGGTCTTCGACGGGTTCGTGCTCGGCGTGGACGCCTGGCTGGACGCGATCGAGGAGCGGTACGAGGAGGCCCTGGACAAGGTGCGCAAGGGGCTCGCCCGCGCCTCGGACCGGGTGACCTCGGTGATCGCGCCGCACATGCCCTCCGTGCAGCTGACCACCGCGGCGATCGTGCTCACCGGCGTGGACGGCGGGCGCCGCGCCCGGGACGCGGCCAGGTGCCTGGCCGCCGCCGACGGATTGTTGCCGCCGGGCCACTTCCGGGGCCCGGCGGAGCGCGAGACACGCGCCGAGGCGGAGGCGGGCGTCCGGGCGGTGCTGGGCGACGCGGCGTACGAGGCCGCCTATGCGGAGGGCGGCTGCCTCTCCCTGGAGGAGGCCGCCGCCCTCGTGTGACGCGGACCGGCTGTGTCCGTACCCGGCGTCAGTTCTTGTTGTTGAACTTGCGGATCGCGATCGGAGCCATGACCAGGGTGAGGACGGCCGACCAGGCGAGGGTCAGCAGCACGTCGTGGGTGACCGCGCCCCCGTTCATCAGGCCTCGGGCGGAGTCCGCCAGCGACGACAGCGGGTTGTAGTCCGTGAAGGCCTGGAGCCAGCCCGGCATGGTTTTGGTCGGGGCGAAGATCGACGAACCGAACTGCAGCGGCATCAGCACGAGAAACCCCATCCCTTGGACGGCCTGGGCGCTCTTCAGCACCAGACCCAGGGTCAGGAAGATCCACATGACCCCGAACCCGAAGACGACCGACAGGCCGACGGCCGCGAACAGGCCCGGAACGTTCGACACGGACAGGCCGAGCATGAAGCCCACCGCGAGCAGGATGGCCGTGGCGACGAGCATCCGTCCGATCTCCACCGTGATCTTGGCGATCAGAACGGAGGCGCGGCTGATCGGCAGGGACCGGAAGCGGTCCATCACACCCTTGTGGAAGTCCTCGTTGAATCCGGTGCCGACGCCCTGCGCGATGTTCATGCCCATCATCGCCATCAGGCCGGGAACCACGTAGTTGACGTACGCGTGCCGGTTGTGGGTTCCCGCGATCGCGCCGCCGAAGACGAACACGAACAGCAGGCAGAAGGTGACCGGGAACAGCACCGCGTCGGCCATGGACTCCGGGTCCTGGCGGATCCACAGCAGATTGCGGCGGACCAGCGCGCCGATGTGGCGCAGGTTGCCGCGCAGTCCGATGCGGCCTTCGGCGACCGGGGCGGTGGGCGCGGTCGGAGTGCTCGAAGGGGCGGCGCGCAGCGCCTCGTCGAGGGTGGTGGGTGACGGGCGGGAGCTCATTAGAGGACCATCCCTTCTGCAGCCCTCTTCGGTAGGGTTGTGACCT
>CBFHCJ010000696.1:0-3646 GCA_965654005.1 uncultured Streptomyces sp.
TGCCAGCACCACCAAGCCGCTGTCAGCCCTCAACTGCCAATGGGCAACAGGGTCATCAGTCGCCTCAAAGCGGAGAACGCCAAGCTCAAAGGGCGGCTGACCCAGTCGGAGCAGACGATCGACGAGCTCACGGCCTTCCGCAGCCAGGCCCTCGCCCGGCTCGCCGCCCAGCACGAGGAGATCGTCCACCTTCGGCAGACCACCGCTGCCGCGAGCCGCGTCACCCGGCTCCCCTCCGCCCGGTCGTCGGCGACGGTCATCGGATCGTGCAGCTGAGATGCGGGCTCTTCGCGACACGAAGTACGGGAACCGAGGACGCGACGACGAACAGGCCGAAGAGGGTGATGGGCAGCAGACTCAGCAGCCTCGCAGGATCGTCCTCCAACCAGTGCCGGTTGGCCCACCAGTTCGCGATGACGTCCGCCACTATCACCCCACAGGCCAGCCGGACGCCTTCCGTCCGCGCGAGCCCCACCAGCGCGACGACCAGTGGATCGAGGACGGCCAAGCTGACGAAGAACGCCTGCAGGGGAAGCGGACCGAAGGACGCATAGACATGGATCCCGCCCCGCGCGAGGTCAAGGAAGTGAGCGCAGGCCCCCTCAAGGAAGCCGACGAAGTACACCGCGAGCACGCCCCGCACCCACCGCGGCTGGCCCCTCCACCGTTCCCACAATCCACCCCTCACCAGGCCAACCTATGCGGGGCATCGCACATCGATCAAAGAAACGACCACCGCAACCCACAGAGTGATCTGCATCACGACAACGCTGCCGAAATGCAACACGGCCAGCAGCAGGCGTCGCGAACGCCGTCTCCGCGGACAGCCTGCTCAATCGCCACACGGATCCATCCGCACACGGCCTCTGCGGACACAAGACACGCCTACGCGTCGATCATGCTGGAAGCGGGGGAGTCGGTGGTGACGTTGGCGCGATGGCTCGGGCACTCCTCTCCGGCTGTCACGCTTGGTTACTATGCTCACTTCATGCCGGAGGCCGGAAGCAAGGGGCGCACCGCCCTTGACGGACTGCTGGGGAGACAGGGAGACGAGCGTGCCAGTCGAAACTCCCCAGATTCTCCCCACGGCTGATCGTGGACGTTTTCCCGGATCGCACCGAATTGGAGTCGGCCGTGGAATGTAAGGCAAATGAGCCATGGGGCCTTGGAAGATGCTGAGGGAGGTTACTACGACCCACTATGTCGAGCCCCTGCGGTCCGGAGGCTCCGTACCCGGCATCGTCGAGGCAGATGACCTGGGGACGTACGTCGTGAAGTTCACCGGCTCCGCGCAGGGTATGAAGGCGCTGGTCGCCGAGGTGATCGTGGGGGAGCTGGCCCGCCGGCTCGGGCTACGCGTCCCCGAGCTGGTCCTCGCCCACTTCGACCCGGAGATCGCCGCGCACGAACCGCACCAGGAGGTGCGCGATCTTCTGAACGCGAGCCCCGGCCTCAACCTCGGCATGGACTATCTCCCGGGCGCGCAGGACTTCACCCCCGAGGTCGCGGGGGCCTGCACGGTCGACCCGCTGGAGGCCGGCAAGGTCATCTGGCTGGACGCCCTGACCGTGAACGTCGACCGCACCGTCCACAGCTCCAACCTCATGGTCTGGCCCACCTTCGGCACCGCACCCCCGAAGCTGTGGCTGATCGACCACGGCGCCGCCCTCGTCTTCCACCACCGCTGGGACGCCTCCGCACCGGAGAAGGCCTACGACTTCCGCCACCACGCCCTCGGCCACTTCACCCCGGACACGCGGGCCGCCGAGGCCGAGCTCGCGCCCCGGGTGACCGAGGAGCTGCTGCGCGAGGTCACCGAGGAGGTCCCGGACGCGTGGCTGGCCGGTGAGCCGGGCTTCGTGACCCCCGGCGAGGTGCGGGACGCGTACGTCGACTACCTCTCGGCCCGCGCCAAGGCGTCCGAGGCCTGGCTGCCCACCGACTTCCCCACCCGGGAGGAACTCGCCGCCGAGGAGGCCCTCCGCGCGGCTCGGACACAGCAAGGACGCCCCAACTGGCTGAAGCGGGTCCCGGACCTGCACGGCAAACCGGCGGCACAACAGGATTGGTCGGTGCACCTGGGATGACGGACACCCCTGCGGACAGCCACGTGAAAAGCCTTGTGGAGACCCATCACGTCCAGATCGAGTACTGCACCCAGTGCCGCTGGCTGCCACGTGCGGCCTGGCTGGCACAGGAGCTGCTGACGACCTTCGAGACCGAGCTGACGGAGCTGTCCCTGAAGCCGGGCAAGGGTGGGGTCTTCGTCGTCCGCGTGAACGACGAGGTCGTCTGGGACCGGCGCGAGCAGGGTTTCCCGGAGCCCACGGCGGTCAAGCGCCTCGTACGCGACCGAGTGGCCCCGGGAAGGTCCCTGGGCCACTCGGAGAAATGAACCTGCACCGTCTGAAGGTCAGCCCTTGAGCTGCTGGTACGCGGGCAGCGTCAGGAAGTCCGCGTAGTCCTCGTCCAGCGCGACCTTCAGGAGCAGGTCGTGGGCCTGCTGCCAGTGGCCGGCCGCGAAGGCCTCGGCGCCGATCTCGGCCCTGATGTTCCGCAGCTCCTCGGCGGCGACCTTGCGGGCCAGTTCCGGGGTGGCCTTCTCGCCGTTCTCGAACTCGACGCCCGCGTTGATCCACTGCCAGATCTGGGAGCGGGAGATCTCGGCGGTGGCCGCGTCCTCCATGAGGTTGAGGATGGCGACCGCGCCGAGGCCGCGCAGCCAGGCCTCGATGTAGCGGATGCCGACCTGGACGGCGTTGACCAGGCCCGCGTACGTCGGCTTGGCGGCCAGGGAGTCGACGGCGATCAGGTCGGCCGCCTCGACGTCGACGTCCTCGCGCAGCCGGTCCTTCTGGTTCGGCCTGTCCCCGAGCACCTTGTCGAAGGACTCCATGGCGATCGGGACCAGGTCGGGGTGGGCGACCCAGGAGCCGTCGAAGCCGTCGCCCGCCTCGCGGTCCTTGTCGGCGCGGACCTTCTCGAAGGCGACCTTGTTGACCTCCGGGTCCCTGCGGGACGGGATGAACGCCGCCATGCCGCCGATCGCGTGCGCGCCGCGCTTGTGGCAGGTGCGGACCAGGAGTTCGGTGTACGCCCGCATGAACGGGGCCGTCATCGTCACCGCGTTGCGGTCCGGCAGGACGAACCTGGGCCCGCCGTCACGGAAGTTTTTGACGATGGAGAAGAGGTAGTCCCAGCGCCCCGCGTTCAACCCCGAGGCGTGGTCGCGGAGTTCGTAGAGGATCTCCTCCATCTCGTACGCCGCCGTGATCGTCTCGATCAGGACGGTGGCGCGGATGGTGCCCCGTGGGACGCCGACGTGGTCCTGTGCGAAGACGAACACGTCGTTCCAGAGGCGGGCCTCCAGGTGCGACTCCGTCTTCGGGAGGTAGAAGTAGGGGCCCTTGCCGAGGTCCAGCAGACGCTGGGCGTTGTGGAAGAAGTACAGGCCGAAGTCGACGAAGGCGCCGGGCACTTCAAGTCCGTCGACCTGGAGGTGACGCTCGTTCAGATGCCAGCCGCGCGGGCGCATGACGACCGTCGCCAGTTCCTCGTTCGGGCGCAGGGCGTACGACTTGCCGGACGCCGGGTCCGTGAAGTCGATGTTCCGGGTGTACGCGTCGATCAGGTTGAGCTGGCCGAG
>CBFHCJ010000697.1:0-3609 GCA_965654005.1 uncultured Streptomyces sp.
CGTACGACGGGCCGGGGCCGGGCCGCCGAGGGCCGCGCGGCGCTCCTGGAGGTAGCGGACCTCGGGGGAGTCGGCGCCCGGGTGGCCGTAGGGTACCTGGCCGTCGACGAACTGCGCGTCGGAGATGGGGAGTTCGAGAAGATCACGCATCTTCTTGAACTCGTCCGCCGTCAGCTTCTTCATCTGGTGGTTGGCGTTCTTCGACGCGAAGCCCTCGCCGAGCGTGAAGCCCTTGACGGTCTGGGCCAGGATGACGGTCGGCGCGCCCTTGTGCTCCAGCGCCGCCCTGTACGCGGCGTACACCTTGCGCGCCTCGTGACCACCGCGCGAGAGGTGGAAGCACTCGAGGATCTTGTCGTCGCTCAGCAGCTTCGCCATCTCGACGAGCGCCGGGTCGGCGCCGAAGAAGTCCTGGCGGATGTACGCGGCGTCGCGGGTCTGGTACGTCTGCACCTGGGCGTCCGGTACCTGGCGCAGACGGCGTACGAGCGCGCCGGTCGTGTCGAGCGCGAACAGCTCGTCCCAGGCGGTGCCCCACAGCGTCTTGACGACGTTCCAGCCGGCGCCGCGGAACTGGGCCTCCAGCTCCTGCACGATCTTGAAGTTGGCGCGGACCGGGCCGTCGAGGCGCTGCAGGTTGCAGTTGATGACGAAGGTGAGGTTGTCCAGTTCCTCACGCGCGGCCAGCGCGAGGGCCGCCGTCGACTCCGGCTCGTCCATCTCGCCGTCGCCGAGGAAGGCCCAGACGTGGGAGGCGGAGACGTCCTTGATGCCGCGGTTGGTGAGGTAGCGGTTGAAGCGCGCCTGGTAGATCGCGGAGAGCGGGCCGAGGCCCATGGAGACGGTGGGGAACTCCCACAGCCAGGGCAGGCGGCGCGGGTGCGGATAGGAGGGCAGGCCGTTGCCGCCGGCCTCCTGGCGGAAGTTGTCGAGCTGCGCCTCGTTCAGACGGCCGTCGAGGAACGCGCGGGCGTAGATGCCCGGGGAGGCGTGGCCCTGGATGTACAGCTGGTCGCCGGAGCCGGCGGCATCCTGGGATTCCTTGCCCTTGAAGAAGTGGTTGAAGCCGGTCTCGTACAGCCAAGCCGCGGAGGCGAAGGTGGCGATGTGGCCGCCGACGCCGTGTTTCGAGCCCCGGGACACCATCGCGGCCGCGTTCCAGCGGTTCCACGCGGTGATACGGGCCTCCATGGCCTCGTCACCGGGCGCGGCCGGCTCGGCGGCGGTGGGGATGGTGTTGACGTAGTCGGTCTCGAGGAGCTTGGGCAGCGCGATGCCGTTGCCCTTGGCGCGCTCCAGGGTGCGGCGCATCAGGTACGCGGCACGGTGCGGCCCGGCCGCCTTGGTGACGGCGTCCAGGGAGGCCTGCCATTCGGCGGTCTCCTCGGGGTCGCGGTCCGGGAGCTGGTCGAGCTCGCTCGGCTGGATGGCGTTGGGGTCGGTCATGTCGCCGCCTTCCTCAGTCGAAGGGGGTTCCCTCATCGGTAAGCGTTCGGGTGTGCCCTTTGTCATTGGCAGGACAGGGCGTGGGCTTGATGGAAGCCCGTCGGCGACTGTAGCTCCCTGATCGATGATCGATCAAAGGGTAGGGGGGCAAAACCTTCTGATTACGAGAAAGTCGGCACGGGGTGCCTCCGATGGAGGCACCCCGTGCCGTGTCGCTTCCCTCCGATGTGTACGCAGGCGGGGCCGCGTCCGAGCGGAGGCTTGCTCCGGCGTTCGGGCAGGTCGACGTGGCTCAAGCCTGCGGCGCGCAGCCGAGGACGTGGGCCTTCACCAGTTCGGCGATCCTGGGGTCGTGGCGGCGGAACGCCTGCACAAGCTCCTCGTGCTCCTCCGCGTACGACTGCTGCACCGTCCCCAGCCACCGGATCGACAGTGCCGTGAACACCTCGATCCCCAGCCCCTCCCAGGTGTGCAGCAGCACCGAGTTCCCGGCCGCGCGCACCAGCTCCCGGTGGAACCCCACCGTGTGCCGCACCTGGGCCGTTCCGTCCGACTTGCGGTCCGCCTCGTAGAGGGCGGTGACGTGCGGCTCCAGGGCCGAACAGTCCTCCGCCAGCCGCTCCGCCGCCAGCTCCGCCGCGATGGCCTCCAGACCGGCTCGGACGGGGTAGCTCTCCTCCAGGTCGGCCGCCGTCAGGTTGCGCACCCTTACGCCCTTGTTGGGCGCCGACTCGATCAGCCGCAGCGACTCCAGCTCCCGCAACGCCTCCCGGACCGGCGTCTGACTGACCTCCAGCTCCGTGGCGATCCGCCGTTCCACGATCCGCTCGCCCGGCTTCCAGCGACCGCTGACGATCCCCTCCACGATGTGCTCGCGGATCTGTTCGCGCAGCGAGTGGACGACGGGCGCGGTCATGAGGGGCTCCTTCGGCGGGCGCTCTGATCAGTTCTGCGGCCCGTAGGGCCTCGTTGGCGGTGGTGGTCGGGCGAGGGACGGGACCGGGGACGTTCGACGTTTAGACAATAAGGCCGCGCTCGTCTCCTGGAGGGGCTCACGGGGGCGCTTTCGCGCAGGTGAGACGAGACTTACACGGTGTCCACGGCGCCTTCGGGCTCGGTCCCTCCGCCGCGGGGCGGTTGGGGGGTGTTGGTGGCCGGCCTTGCGCCTGGGGGCCGCGCCCCCTCGGAAAAGGGGCGGCGCCCCGTCCGGAGGAGGTCCGGACGGGGCGCCGTACTGCCTGATCAGGGGGCTCAGAGGCCGAGCTCGACCTCGAACTCGCCCGCCTCCAGGATCGCCTTGACCGCGGTCAGGTAGCGGGCCGCGTCGGCGCCGTCCACCAGACGGTGGTCGTACGACAGCGTCAGGTACGTCATGTCGCGGACGCCGATGACCGTACCCTCCTCCGTCTCGATGACGGCCGGGCGCTTGACCGTGGCGCCGATGCCGAGGATCGCGACCTGACCCGGCGGCACGATGATCGTGTCGAACAGCGCGCCGCGCGAACCGGTGTTGCTGATGGTGAAGGTCGCGCCGGACAGCTCGTCCGGGGTGATCTTGTTGGCCCGGACCTTGCCCGCGAGCTCGGCGGTGGCCCTGGCGATGCCGGCGATGTTGAGGTCACCGGCGTTCTTGATGACCGGGGTCATCAGGCCCTTCTCGGAGTCCACCGCGATACCGATGTGCTCGGTGTCGAAGTAGGTGATCGTGCCCTCGGCCTCGTTGATCCGGGCGTTGATGACCGAGTGGCCCTTCAGCGCCTGGGCCGCCGCCTTCACGAAGAACGGCATCGGGGAGAGCTTGACGCCCTCGCGGGCCGCGAACGCGTCCTTGGCGCGGGCGCGCAGCTTCATCAGGCGGGTGACGTCGACCTCGACCACCGAGGACAGCTGGGCCTGCTCGTGCAGGGCCTTGACCATGTTGTCGCCGATGACCTTGCGGATCCGCGGCATCTTGATGGTCTGGCCGCGCAGCGGAGAGATCTCCAGGGCGGGCGCCTTCTTGGCCGCCGGGGCAGCGGCGGCAGCCGGAGCCGGGGCGGCAGCCGGAGCCGGGGCGGCAGCGGCGGCCTTCGCGGCCTCGGCGGCGGCGATGACGTCCTGCTTGCGGATACGGCCGCCGACACCCGTGCCCTTGACGGTGGCCAGGTCGACACCGTTCTCGGC
>CBFHCJ010000698.1:0-3604 GCA_965654005.1 uncultured Streptomyces sp.
GAGTCCCCGCCCCAAACGCTTGGTCTCGGTCATGTGGTCACCTCGGGCCTCGGCTCGGAGGCGTCAGTGGGTCGGTGATCGGTTTCGTTTGCGGTTGCTTCATCGGAGTGGGCCACGTCGGCGGCGGGGTGCGGGTCGGGGGGGGGGTCTGAATTCCTGGTGGTTGGTGGTTGGTGGGGGTTTGGGGTTGACTCCCCCACCCCAATTAGATAGATTTACCTATGTCGGAAGGGGGCAGGGCAAGCCCCCGACATTCCACCACCAATCCTTGAGGGAAGGCAGGCAGATGGCTGTGCTCTCCGACGCCCAAATACCGCTCGCACTATGGGAAAGTGAAGGGCCGTCTGGCGACCGCGGGAAAAGGAAGACGGTTTTGAGCTATGGGCTTGGCGCGGATTCGACGCTGGTGCTTGTCCAGATGCTCAAGGACCCGGTGCGTTTCGGGCTGGAGCCGGACCTCTCCGACTTGATCGTCATCACCGCCATGACCGGCAACGAATTCGATGCGACAGTTCTGGACGTCGAACGCTATATCCTGCCGCGGCTGCGGGAGGCGCACGTCAGATACGTCCAGGTGGCCAGGTGCGGCCCCTTGGAGAAGGACGGCTGGGCGATACTGGACGACTCGTGCACCCCTGAACGCGTCTTTCCCCGGGGCGCCTGGACGCTCCTGGATGAGCTGCAGACCAACGGCACGGTCGTGCAAGCCGCCGGTGGGCATGCGTGCAGCCAGAAGTACAAGGGCTGGGTCCTGGATTCCTGGGCGCGCCGCGAGTTCCCGGACACCGCCTTCCGGAAGGTCCTCGGGTACAACGCCGAGGAGGTCCGCAGGGCGATGAAGTCGGACGCCTGCCAGGAGGCGAACAACCGCGCGGCGGGCCGCACGGTCTGCACCATCGAGTATCCTCTCATTGACGCTGGATACGACCGGGCGGCAATTGAAAGGCTGCTCCTCGAAGAATTCGGCGTGCCGTGGTCCAAGAGTTATTGCTTTTTCTGCCCGTTCAGTGGGACGAGTGCTTCCCGGCCGGTGCATCTGGCGCGTCTTCGGCAGCATCCGCGTCAGGCCGTTGAAGCCCTTTCCGTGGAATACGTGAGCATGGCGCTGAATGAGAACGGCTCCATCTACCCGGATGACACGCTGTACGGGCGCGTTGCCGCAGAAGGCGACACGCCCTTGCTGAGGGCTCTGGAGGAGCATCTGGCGTCCGTGGAATGGCAGTTGTACCGGGTCCGGAGGGTCTTCCCGGCAGGACGATCGGCCAACTGCCGCGAACGCCACGGCTCCAGCTGCCGTAGCCCCTGGCCGGGCTGCGAAGGCCCGGCCGGCGGCCGCAGCGAGGCCTGCCAGCGCTGGCACGGCCCGGTCTGCGACGACCCGCAGCCTGCATGCCAGGACCCCTCCCGCAAGGGCCAGGCTGCCCGGTCGGTGGAAGTGCTCGCCACCGGCAGCCGGGAGCGTGTCACGCGCCTGTTGCGCGAGGTCGTCCAGGACCACGGCGAGCAGGTCGAGACAGGCGGGCGCCACCCCCTCGGCCACGTCCGAGGCCACGTCCTGACCCGCCGCGGGACCTACCCGGCGGTCGAGGAGTTCGTCGTCGTCGCGCCCGCCGGGGTCGCCGAGAAGCGCAAGCGTTCCTTCGACAAGCTGTGGAACTCCACGGTGGTCAGACTGCGGCTCGCCGCCTGAATCCCGCCCTCGCTGCCGGTGCTAGGAACCGCCGTACCGGCAGCCCGAGGTGCCGCAGCGTCATCACCGGCTCGTCCCGCGATGGGGAGATCCATCAAGCAGGTGTGGGGCCATCCCGAGCAGGGGTGCGGTCGCGCGTCAAGCGTTCCGTCACGATCATGCAGGTGGCGGAACTGAGCGACGCAGGCTCGGCTCGCCACAGCCGCGCCGATGTCCGGTCTCCGTTGAGTCGGGGTGTTGGCGATCTGCCCAACGCCGCTGCGGAGGGTGTGGGGGTGGGCGGTCAGGCGTTGGGGTCGACTTCGGGGTGCGTGAACCGCACGGGCTTACCCAGCGACCGGGCGTAGGCGATTTCGGCCCGGGTGCTGTCTCCGATGTAGTCGCCGACAACGAGCACCTCATCAGCGAGCCGGATCTTCGCTCGGTGCAGATCGTCGAGTCGAACCTTCAGCGCCTCGGCCTCGGCAGGATCGGACCAAAGTTCGTTCGGCGACTTCGGGTCAATGCCCGGTTTGACGACAATCTTTCCGGCTTTGGTCTCCCGCAGATCGGCCTCGGTCATCTCGGTCATGAAGCGGGTGGAACCGCAGATCACGACGATACGCGGGAGGCTCAGCTGCTTCTTCGCGTCGGCGAGCCTCTCCTCGGGGCTGAGCGGTTGCGGGTATGACACGGTTCCTCCTGGTGGTGTGGCCCAAGGGGTGCCTGCGGAGACGGGAACGAGAGGGTCCAAGATCGTCTTATGGCGAATGACGTGGACACTCGATGTCCCGGGCGAGCTGCTCAGCGTACTCGGTGAGGATCTTGGGTAGAGAGGTGTAGTGCGGGCCGGGGTCCGGGCGGCCGGCGAGTTGGTGCCACGTGGTGTTGCGCCGGGCAGCGAAGACGGCGAACGGAGGTCGCGCGTGGTGCCCGATAGCGTCACAGGCAGGCGTCACACCGTGACGCCTGCTGAACGGGAACGCCTCCTCCGCCACGCCCTCGTACGGCACCGCGGCGAGCAGTAACGGCTGTCCGAGCGCTTCCGAATGCCGAGCGGGCTGTCGCTGGCGTACCAGGTGTCCCCGCACTCCGGGCAGCGGAACCGGGGCCACGGGTGCCTCCGCCCCTCGATCAGAGCCCGGTATGCCTCGCCGCCGGCGTCGATCGCCGCCCTGCGGGCCCGCGTTATCCGCCAGGCCCTCGTACGGCAGGCCGACCCGCAGTACCGGCGCGACCGCCTGCTGCCCTCGGGCAGTTCCGTGCCGCACTGGTCGCACCGCCGGACGTTCCCTCTGGCCATGCTTCCAGCGTCCTACCATCCGGGAGGACCTCAAAAGCGCTGTGATCACCGAGGCGGTGACACCGTGAATCTCCCAACGATCATGGCGAATCGCAGCTCAGAAGAGGCCGGCTGTCAGAGCCATCCGTGAGGATGGGCCCGAGACGATCACCGAACTTGGGGAGGGGAGCCTCGTGGCAGACATCTGGGTGCTGGGCACCAGCATGCACAAGGACAAGAGCGGCTCGCTGGTCCGTGCCGACGCCATCACGCATCTCATGGCCAGCACCGAGAAGGTGACCGCCTCGCAGATCGGCTCCGACGACGTGATCACCCTGGTCCACCAGGACAGCGTGGGCCACGGATACAGGGGATCGCACCCCGTCCCGGAGGACTTCCACCTGGCGCTGCTGGCCAAGCTCCCGGAGGCCCGCAAGCAGGCCTGCGACAGCGAGGAGGACCTCATCCTCTTCGCCGACCTCGACGACAACGAGCAGTGGGACTGGTCGGTCTTCCCCGTCTCGGAGATCTGGACGGGCTGACCGGCGCCCCGCCGCGCAGGACTCCAGGCGCCCAGAGGAGCTGTTACCGAGCCCGCCCGGGCTCGGTAGCTGCTCCTCTGGGCGCCTTACCGGCTCCGGCGGGCGGGCGCC
>CBFHCJ010000699.1:0-3600 GCA_965654005.1 uncultured Streptomyces sp.
CCCGCCCAGTCGTAGTCGCGGTAGTTCTCGAAGGCGGAGAAGACGTCGGCCCAGGTCTCGTAGCCGAAGAAGTTCAGCGCCTCCTCCGGCGGGCCGAAGTAGGCGACGGCCCCTCCGGGCGCCATCACGAGGAGCTTGTCGCACAGCGCCAGCTCGGCCACCGAGTGGGTGACGACGAGGACCGTACGGCCGTCGTCGGCGAGGACGCGCAGCAGCTGCATGACGTCGCGGTCCATGCCCGGGTCGAGACCGGAGGTCGGCTCGTCCAGGAAGATCAGCGACGGCTTGGTGAGCAGCTCCAGGGCCACCGAGACGCGCTTGCGCTGGCCACCGGAGAGGGAGGTGACCTTCTTGTCCTTGTGGATGTCCAGCTTCAGCTCGCGCAGCACCTCGTCGATGCGGGCCTGACGCTCGGCTGCTGTGGTGTCGGCCGGGAAGCGCAGCTTGGCCGCGTACTTGAGGGCCTTCTTGACGGTCAGTTCCTTGTGCAGGATGTCGTCCTGCGGGACCAGGCCGATGCGCTGGCGCAGCTCGGCGAACTGCTTGTACAGGTTCCGGTTGTCGTAGAGGACGTCGCCGTGGTTGGCGGGGCGGTAGCCGGTGAGCGCCTTCAGCAGTGTCGACTTGCCGGAGCCGGACGGGCCGATGACCGCGATGAGCGACTTCTCCGGGACGCCGAAGGAGACGTCCTTGAGGATCTGCTTGCCGCCGTCGACGGTGACGGTCAGTTGGCGGGCGGAGAAAGAGACGTCACCGGTGTCGACGAATTCCTCGAGGTGGTCGCCGACCAGACGGAACGTCGAGTGGCCGACGCCGACTATGTCGTTCGGGCCGAGCAGCGCCGAGCCGCTCTTTCCGATCGGCATACCGTTGACGAACGTGCCGTTGTGCGAGCCGAGGTCGCGGATCTCGAACCGGCCGTCGGGCGTGGCGTGGAACTCGGCGTGGTGGCGGGAGACCTGGAGGTCGGAGACGACCAACTCGTTCTCCAGCGCACGGCCGATGCGCATCACCCGGCCGAGGGCCACCTGGTGGAACGTGGTCGGGCTGCGGTCGCCGTAGACCGGCGGCGCCCCCGCGCCACCACCGGGGCCCTGCTGCTGCGGGATGCTCTGAGCGGCTTGCTGCGGCTGCTGCACATTCTGCCGCGGAGCCTGCTGCTGTGGGGTCTGCGGGGCCCAGCCGACGTTCGCGCCCTGGGCCGCGTACGGCTGCTGCTGGGGCTGTGCCTGCGGGGCGGCGGCCGTGGCGCCCGAGAGGTTCAGGCGCGGTCCGTCGGTCGCGTTGCCCAGGTACACGGCCGCGCCCGGGCCGAGCTCCAGCCGGCTGACCCGCCGGCCCTGCACGAACGTGCCATTGGTACTGCCGTGGTCCTCGATGACCCAACTGCGGCCGTTCCAGCTGATCGTGGCGTGCCGCCAGGAGACCCTGGCGTCCTCGAGCACGACGTCCCCCTGCGGATCACGTCCCAGGGTGTAGGTCCTGGACGCATCCAGCGTCCAGGTGCGTCCGTTCAATTCCAGTACGAGTTCCGGCACTCCATGCCCCACTGAGTTGTCCCCCGAGTTACCCCAACACGGGGAGTCTAGGGATGTCGAACATCGTGGGGAACTATTTCAGGCTCAGCCGTCTGACCGAAAGTCGGACCCTGTGAAGGGCGTGCGGAGGCATCCGGACGCGTCCCGTTGACGGGGGCGAAACCGGCCCGGAGAGTGGTAATCCCGGCGAGGGGGACATCCGCGGTGGATCACCGCGGCGCGGATCGGGGGGCTGACGATGGGCATCGAGACCGCGGAAGACGGCAGGAGGCTGCCATGGACGGATGTACTGCTGTCCGCGATCGCCTCCGTGAGCTGGGCGTTGATCGGAATGGCGGGGACGGCGGCGCTCGGTCTGCATCTGCTCCAGGCGGATGCGGCGGGTTCGCTGGGCCCGATGACCGCGGCTGTGGTGGCCCTTGGGGCCAATGGGTCGGTCACACCGTCCGGGGACGTGTCGGCGTTCGGTGTGAGGGGGGCTGAGGCGACGACCGCCATCGAGATCACGCCACTGGGCGTGGGGCTGGTGGGCGCGCTCCTGCTCTGCTGGTTCTTCCTGCGGTCCTTGCGGACCGCGGGGGTCGTGATCGCGCCCGCCGAACTCCTGGCGCGCGCGGGAGCGGTCGTCGTGCTGTTCGTGGCGGTGCTGGGCGGTCTGGCCTGGGCCGGCCATGACGTCATCACCATCGACGGGGGCTCGCTGGGGCTCGACAAGCTGCCGGACGGGGGCGGCGGCGGGGGCGGCATCGACATCCCGGGGCTCGGGGACGTCGGAGGGCTCCTGCCGGACCGGATCGGCGACCTCGTCCACGCGAAGGCCGCGGTCGGCTTCACCGTCGACACGGTGCCGACGCTCCTCGGGGGTGCCGCGTGGGCGGCCGGTGTTCTGGTGATCGCCCTGCTCGCGTCCCGGCGCACCCCCCTGCCACGAGGCTGGGAGGCGGTGCACCGGGTGGTACGTCCGGCAGTGTCCGCGCTGGTGACCGTGGAGCTCGTGGCGGTGGTCGCGGGGCTCGCGGCGGCGGCGTACGCGGCGATCGGCGACGACCATCCGGCGCGGATCGCGGGCGCCGCGCTGCTCGGCGCGCCCAACGGGGTGTGGCTGGGCATCCCGCTCGGCCTGTTCGTACCGTGGGACGGCAGGGCCTCGGGCGCGCTGGTGAAAGCGCTTCCCGACCCGCTGGACCGGCTGCTGGGCATCCGGACGAACCAGCCCGTCACGCTGGGCCGCCTGGCCGAACTGGACGGCAAGGTGTGGCTTCTGGTGGTCGCGGCGGCGCTCATGATGCTCTTCGCGGGCGTCCTGACGGCGGCGCGTACGCCTGTCGTACGAGCCCGGGACCAAGCGGGCGTACCGGGTGCGGCTCCTTCGGCCGTACGGGCCCCGCGTCCCCTCGGCTTCGCAGGGCGCTGCGCCCTTCGGCTCGGGATCGTCACGGCACTGGCGCTGCCGCTGTCGGTCCGGCTGACGGGCGTGTCGGTGGACGCCTCGCTGTCGGTGTTCGGCTTCGACGCGTTCGGTGCGGGAATCGTGCTGCACGGGCGGCTCGGCATGGCGCTGCTGCTGGGTGCGGCCTGGGGCGCGGGCGCGGGGGCGGCCGGGGCGCTGCTCGCGCAGGTGACCGGCGCGGCGGGCAGTCGGGCGGCGCCGCTCGCACGGGGTGACGCGGGCCCTCCGGCGACTCGGCCCCCTTGGTACTCGACGGTGCCGCAGCGCCCGGGCCCCTATACGCCGAGTACGCCGTACCGCCCGCCGGACCCCGCCACGAACCCGTATCTACGGCTTCCGGAGGAACTGGGCTCGCCCCTTACGCCACCACCCGGGCGGCGGGAGGAGGCATGTCCGGGGGAGGCCGGACGGACAACGCCCCGCGGCGCCGAGACCGCTCAGCCGCCCCCCGGGGGATACTCCTCGCCACCCGATACGAGCACACAGCCCCACGGCGGATACCCACCGCGGCCCCTCGGTCCCCGACACCCCGAGGCACCCACCGACGAAGGCCCTCCCCACCCCCGGTGACGTGTACGGCACCCGGCGGTGATCCGGCCGGTCGAGCCGCCG
>CBFHCJ010000700.1:0-3597 GCA_965654005.1 uncultured Streptomyces sp.
CCCAATCCGGCCAACCGCTCGTTCAGACCGGCCACGCGAATCACCGACGGCCCCGGCACGGGCCGGGGGGCCGGGCTGCCGGGCGGAGGGCCGCGGGAAGACGGAGCGGGGGTCGGCACCGGTCCGCACAAGGCCGGGACGCCGCTCGCCGGGCCTCGGCACGGCGGCTCGCGGGACGCCGCGTCGACGCCCGGCGGCACCGCTCCTGCGGAGGGAGAGGAACCGCGTGCGCGCGAGGGCGCGACCGTGCGGCAGGATGCGGCCGTGCGGGAGAACCGGGCGAAGGACGAGGACGCGGCCGTGCGGGAAGAGGAGACCGCGCGGCGGAACGGGGCCACGCTCGAGGCCGCGGTCGCGGGGAAAGACGCGGGCGAAGGCCCGGGCGGTGCCGGGCGCGACCTTACGGACGCGCGCACGGCATCGGCCGCACGCGAGCACGCGGCCGCGCAGGAGGACGCGAGCCGGTATCCGCACGTGGACCAGGACCAGGACCAGGACTCGGGCCCAGGACCGGGTGCAGCCGGGCTCGGGGAGGCGGGTGCGCGCTCGGGAGCGGCCGGGTACGAGGGCGCGGCGGCACAGAAAAGCGCGGGCGGACGCGAGGGAACCGCCGCACCCGAAGACGCGGCCGTGGCCGATGGGCCCGGCCGGTTCCGGCGTGAGCGGCGGTACAAGATGCTGGCGGGCGTCTGCTCGGGGCTGGCCCGGCAGTGCGACATGGACCCGGTGATCTTCCGGATCGTCCTCGCGGTGCTCTCCGCGACGGGCGGCCTCGGCCTCATCTTCTACGGCTTCGTCTGGCTCATCGTGCCCTACGAGGACGAGGACGAGGAGGAGAACGAGATCCGCAAGCTGCTGACGGGGCGCGTCGACGGCCAGAGCCTGGCCGCGGTCCTCTTCGCACTGGTCGGCTGCGGGGTCTTCCTGTCGATGCTGAAGAACGGCGAGGTGCTGACCTTCGCCGCCATACTCTCCCTGCTCCTCGCGGGCGCGGGGTACTGGTCGCGGCAGCGTGGCGCCGCCGATCCCGATCCTTCCCCAAGCTCTCGGCTGCGCTCGAGCAGGGGAAGCCCCATTGCCGCACAGGCCGTGGCCGACGCCCCGCCGGAGGCGACGGCACCGCCCGTCCCCGCCTCCTACCCCTCCTGGTGGCGCGACCCCATCGTCAAGGACGGCACGCACGTGGGCGGTACGGGCTATCTGTGGGGCCCCAGCGACACCCCCAACCGTGACGTCGCGGCTGCGGTCAACATCGCCCGCGGTTCCTCTTCCTCGTCCGCGCAGCGGATACGGACCGGAGGGCAGCCCAGGCCGCGGGGACCGCGCTGGATCGGCGGCTGGGTGTTTCTGTTCGCCCTGCTCGCGGGTGCTCTCGGTACCCGCCTGACCTGGGACGACCAGGCGCTCGGCACGAGCCTGCAGACAGGCCTGGCGTGCGCGCTCGTCGTGTTCGGAGTGGGCATCGCGGTCAGCTCGTTCCTGGGGCGTACGGGCGCGGGCTCGATCTTCCTCGCGACAGTCACGGCGGCTCTGCTCACCGCGTCGGTCGCCCTGCCGAAGGACATCAGCACGCACTGGACACGCACGACCTGGGCACCGGTCTCGACGGCGGCCGTCCGGGAGAAGTACGACCTGGGCACGGGCGTCGGCACCCTGGACCTCACCCGTCTGAAGCTCGCCAAGGGCCAGACGGTGATGACCCGGGCGGAGGTGGGCGTGGGCCGGCTGAAGGTGGTGGTCCCACTGAACGCGACGGTGAGGCTGCAGATCGACACGGGAGTGGGCGACATCCGGTTGCCGGGCGAGAACAAGAAAGACGTGGACGTGGAGCCGGGCAAGCACCAGCAGCTGACGCTCTCCCCCGCGTCCGGGACCAAGAGCACCGCCATGCTCGACCTCACCCTCGAAGTGGGCGTGGGCCAGGTGGAGGTGACCCGTGCTGCGTCATGAGTTCCAGCCCGGCCGGCTGATGGCCGGGGTCGTCCTGGCCGCCGTGGGTGTCGTCTACCTGGGTGACGCGAGCGGCGCCTGGGAGACACCGTGGTTCGCAATCGTCCCGATGGTCAACGGCGGCCTCTGCCTCGCGCTCGTGACGGGCCTGCTGACCCGCGCGATACGCAGGGGCCGTACGGCCCGCGGGAAACGGCACGCCGAAGGTGACGAGGCGACGGCCCCGTAGTCCAGCAGCACCCGCCTTACCGGTACTCGCGCTGCCCGTGCGCCTACCGGTACCCGCCCGCGCGTTGTCGTCGTCGGGAGCGGATGGCGGCGTCCAGGGAGAGGACGGGGGCGCCGGCGAGGACGAGGGGTACCCAGCAAAACATGTACGGGAGGTCGTTGCCGTAGTAGTAGGGGCTGGAGGCCCAGCTCACGGTCAGCCACAGGCTCAGCGAGATCAGCGCGCCGCCGAGTGCGGCGAGGCGGGACAGCAGGCCGATCAGCGTGCCGATGCCGACGGCAAGTTCACCGAAGGCCATGGCGTAGCCGAAGCCGACCGGGTTCTTCAGCGCGAGGTCGACAAGGGCCGGGATCGCTGACGAGTCGCGCACGGTGCGCATCAGGTCGCCGATAGAGCCCGAGCCGGAGTCGTGCAGGAAGGCACTGGTGGTGAGTTTGTCCAGGCCCGCGTAGATGAAGGTGACGCCGAGGAAGACACGCAGGGGGAGCAAGGCGTACCGGGTGGCGGTGTCCCGCCAGGCTCGGCCCTCGTCGAGACAGGGGGTGTGGGAGTCCGTGCGAATGCCATGAGTCATCGTGTGCGCCACCTCTTGCCCGCCTTGTTGTTGACCCCTCAACAGACCATACGTAGGAAAGGGGGCACCGGCTCAACCTCCGCGCCCCCACTTTCCGTCAATTCCCACCCCTGGGGCTCTCCCCAGACGCCTGTCGCCCTGAAGGCCTGAACGACCTCATCCTCAAAGTCTCCCAAGCTCCTCAAATTCCTCAAACTTCCCTCAATTCCCTAAACTTCTCAAAGCTCTTCAAACTTCTCCATACCCCTCAAGTCCCCCCAAGCTCTTCGAGCAAGGGAGACCCAGACACTCCGGATGCTCCTCAAGACGCGCTGAGTACCCCTCAGTCCGTCACATCAATCGTCACCCGGTTCGTCTCCACCCCGGCCGCCGTCACCACCTGCACCTCCACCCTGCCCGGCTCCACGTCCGCCGGCACCGGCACCGTCAGCAGCGTGTCGGTCGGGTTGCTGAAGCCACCGGGCACCGGGACCAGGGGAACGTGGACATGGACCGCCCCTATGCGGACCACCATTCGGGACAGGCGGTCGGCCGTCTGCGCACCCGGGGGCACAAAACCCGCGCCCCGGATCTCGATGTCGTCGCCTGTGCGGATCGGTGCGTCCAGATCGCCCGCCTCCCGTGCCCGGACGACCGACAGAACCACCGGCCGGCCGCCCTCCGCGTACTTCCCGGCGAGGTACGTGGCCGCCGAGAGCAGTGTCAGCAGCGCAACACCCCACGGCAGATCGGGCAGCTGGTCCGGGCTGCGGGCCAGCCGTACCGCCGCGAAGACGAGGGCGACCGCGCTGATCACCACGTACTGCGTGTCCGCGAAGCTGCCCCGTCCGGAGTCGTCCGTCAG
>CBFHCJ010000701.1:0-3589 GCA_965654005.1 uncultured Streptomyces sp.
TCCTTGACCGGCTGACTACCGATCGCCACCGGGGCCGACGCGCCGGCGGCCTCGCCGACGGGGGTCTCCGCCTCGCTCGGGGCCGCGGTGATCGCGAGGGCGACGACACCGAGGGCGGCCACACCGGCGACGGAGATCTTCTGGGCCTTGGTCAACGCACGACTACGACAACGGATGGTGGCGTACTTGGGCATCACTGAGGGACCTCTTCGAATAGCGCGGAGGTCGCCCTGGTGCCGGTGGAAGAACAGGCGTTTCCAGCACAAGCACCGCGGGCAGAAGACCGCGGCGCCGAGCGACGGGATGCAATTCTTAGCGTCCGCAAAATCCCCAGGCAAAGGGGTGACGTACTAGCCGTGGTAGTGGAAGTGGGAACGGCAAAACGGGGCAGATTGTCATGTCTGCCCCGTTCATGAGGGACTTCTTTATCTCCTATGAGGGTTCGTACGTGATGTGTGTCCTGTGTGCGGCGTCACATTCGGCGAGCGTGCAGCTCACCGAAAGTTGCCGGAGCAATTCTCTGTGTGGTGCCGCTCCTCCGGCAGGACGAGGTGGGTGTCACCGAACTCGTGCCACAGGTAGCGCCGGCCAGAGCGGGGGTTCCTTCGCCCTAGGCCCAACGGCCCAGGCCCGCCCGCCACAGGTGGATACGCACTGTCACACCTCGCCGGTACGGTGAGGTCATGAGCCATGGACCCCGGTCGGGCCTGTACGCGGTGAGCTCCGCGCTGCTGGCCATGAGCAGACACCTCGAGGTGCGCGACGTCCTCAAGACGATCGTCGCGTCGGCCCGCGAGCTGCTCGACGCGGAGTACGCGGCGCTGGGCGTCCCGGACGACCACGGGGGCTTCGCCCAGTTCGTCGTGGACGGCGTCAGCGACGAACAGTGGAAGGCCATCGGACCGCTTCCGCGCCAGCACGGCATCCTCGCCGCGATGCTGCACGAGGCGAAGCAGGAACGGCTCGCCGACGTCCGTACGGACCCGCGCTTCGAGGGCTGGCCGGATGCCCACCCCGATATGTCCGACTTCCTGGGCCTGCCCATCCGCGACGGCGACGAGGTCATCGGCGCCCTGTTCCTGGCCAACAAGAGATGGCGGAAGCCGGAGGGCGGCTGCGGTTTCACCGAGGACGACGAGGAACTGCTCTCGATCCTCGCCCAGCACGCAGCGATCGCCCTCACGAACGCCCGTCTGTACGAGCGCAGCCGTGAGCTGACCATCGCCGAGGAGCGTTCCCGGCTGGCCCACGAACTGCACGACGCGGTCAGCCAGAAGCTCTTCTCCCTGCGGCTCACCGCCCAGGCGGCGGCCGCCCTGGTCGACCGGGACCCGGGCCGTGCCAAGGGCGAGCTGCAGCAGGTGGCCGCGCTCGCCGCGGAGGCCGCCGACGAACTGCGCGCCGCCGTCGTCGAGTTGCGCCCGGCGGCCCTCGACGAGGACGGACTGGTCGCCACCCTGCGCACGCAGATCCAGGTCCTCGACCGCGCCCACAGCGCGCGTGTGACCTTCACCAGCCGCGGCGTGCGCGCACTGCCCGCCGCCCGGGAGGAGGCCCTGCTGCGCGTCGCCCAGGAGGCCCTGCACAACGCGCTGCGGCACTCCGGAGCCGAGCGGGTCGACGTGACCCTGGAGAAGCGCGGCCAGGGTGTCGTGCTGCGTTGCACCGACGACGGCAGCGGGTTCGAACCCACGGCGATACGCCGCGCGGGCCGCCACCTGGGCCTGGTCTCCATGCGTGACCGGGCCGGCGGGGTCGGCGGCTCGCTCACCGTGGAATCGGCGCCCGGGAAGGGCACCACGATCGAGATGGAGGTCCCTGGTGGCTGACGCAATCAAGGTGCTGCTCGTCGACGACCACCAAGTGGTCCGCCGCGGTCTGCGCACCTTCCTGGAAGTGCAGGACGACATCGAGGTCGTCGGAGAGGCGTCCGACGGTGCCGAAGGAGTCGCCCGTGCGCAGGAACTGAAACCCGACGTCGTCCTCATGGACGTCAAGATGCCGGGCATGGACGGCATCGACGCGCTGCGCAAGCTCCGCGAACTCGCCAACCCCGCGCGCGTGCTGATCGTCACCAGCTTCACCGAGCAGCGCACGGTGGTTCCCGCCCTGCGCGCGGGCGCCGCCGGTTACGTCTACAAGGACGTGGACCCCGACGCACTGGCCGGGGCCATCCGCTCGGTGCACGCGGGGCACATCCTCCTGCAACCGGAGGTCGCCGGCGCGCTGCTGTCCCAGGAGGAGGTCAACTCCGGTCAGGGAAGGGCTGGTTCGCTCACGGATCGCGAACGCGAGGTACTGGGCCTCATCGCGGACGGCCGCTCGAACCGCGAAATCGCCCGCGCACTGGTGCTGTCCGAGAAGACGGTCAAGACCCACGTCTCGAACATCCTGATGAAGCTCGACCTGGCGGACCGCACCCAGGCCGCGCTCTGGGCCGTACGTCATGGGGTGAACGGCTGACCGGATCTTCATACCGTCGTGTGTATGTCCCCCGAACGGCGCATCCTCGGTGGATCTCCGGCGTTCTCCAATGCGTGCTGCGGACCTGCCGCAGTGATCGCAAGGAGGACCTGGAAGTGAAGAACCTGAAGAAGGCCGCAGCCGTGACGATGGTGGCCGGTGGTCTGATCGCCGCCAGCGCGGGTCTCGCCTCCGCCCACGACGGCGGGGCGCACGCCTGCGGCAAGGCCGTGGGCTCCCCGGGCATCGTCTCGGGCAACGTCGTCCAGGCCCCGGTCCACGTCCCGGTGAACGCGGTCGGCAACACCGCGAACGTGGTCGGCGTACTGAACCCGGCCTTCGGCAACCTGGGCCTCAACCACTGACGCCCTCGCACGCCCGCTTTTGACCACCGGCCTCCCAGACAGCATGTTCTCTGGGAGGCCGAGGCACAACCAGCCCGTCCGGCGTCCGAGGACGAGGTGGGACGAGCCCAGCTCAGTCGAACTCAGCCCGTCCGCCGTCTGAGGAAAAGGCCGTTCAGGCCGATGGGGGTCTGGGGGCGCAGCCCCCAGGGACGGCCACCCGCGCCCCGGGCAACGACGCACCCCCGGGTCACCGCACCTCCACAACGGAGTTGTACGCCGCGACGAGCGCCCGCCGCGCCGTCCGCTCCACCGGCCGCAGCGCCTGCGCACGCGACGCCATCTCGGACGAGGTCACCGCACCCCCGTGCCCGTTCTCGTACGCCACCGAGATCAGCAGCCCCACCCGCTGTGCCAGCTCCAGCACCCGCACCGCCCGCGGCGGATACCCCGGCGCCAGCACCTCCCGCCCGCGCTCGGCCCGCGCACGGTACGCGTCGACCGCGGCCTCCGCAACCGGCCCCGACCCCGCCACGTCCAGCCGCGACAGCACCTCCGTCGCCTCGCGCAGCGCCTCCGCGAGCTCCCGCTCGGCC
This sequence comes from uncultured Streptomyces sp., assembly GCA_965654005.1. GTDB lineage: Bacteria > Actinomycetota > Actinomycetes > Streptomycetales > Streptomycetaceae > Streptomyces. The sequence continues at coordinate 3,404 of CBFHCJ010000701.1, forward strand.
TCCCCGAGCGACGGCACATCGGCGGGCGGCGCCTCCCGCACGGGCAGACAGTGCCAGACGACCTCGACGTGCGCGTCGCCGGCAGGCCCGGCCTCGTAGACCTCCGGCACCAGCCCGAACGCGGCCCCGTAGCAGATCACCGCCTCCTCGGCGTCCATCGCCCGCGCGTTGAACTCGGGCGGCCCG
>CBFHCJ010000702.1:0-3581 GCA_965654005.1 uncultured Streptomyces sp.
GGCGGCTGGGCGCCGCCGTAGATCGGGATGAGCTTCCAGCCGGCCGCGCTGACCGACTTCACCCAGGACGCGGTGAGATTGGGCTGGCCGCAGCCGCGGTTCTTGCCGCCCACGTACACGGCGGCGGCCCCGTAGAAGCCGGTGTTCCATGCCTTCATGGCGCTCAGCGACGGCGCGGAGCAGGTGTCGAACGCGCGCCCGGTGAATGTGCGCTGTGCCGGCCAGGTGGTGGCCGCCATCGAGGTCTGCGCGGCGATCCCCGCCCCGGCGACCACCGCGACGCCCGCCACGGACCAAGCGATGTATCTGCGCTTCTTGGACAGCCGATGGCTCGACATGAACCCACCCCTGGTTGTTGTACGACACAAGTTGACGCAACCTAACGGACGTCGCGTCCTTGATCGGGAAACGTAACCCCCCGGATCGCACAAGGTTTCACCAAGGAGGGGCAAAAGCGGCCGCTTCGCGGGCCTCTCAGCCGCGCACCTGCCCCAGCCACTGCAGCGTCCTGCGGATGTCCACGGCCAGCGGATGGCCGGGGCCTCGCAGGCGTTCGACGTCATGCAGGAGCCGTACGAGCGTGTCGTGGGCGGCGGCGCGGTCGCCGAGGGCGAGCAGCAGGTGGCCGATGCGGCGGCGGACGTCGTGGGCGAGTTCCGGGTCGCCCGCGACGTACTGGTTCTCGTAGTACGGCAACAGCGAGCGGTATTCGGCGAGCGCCGCGGCCGGTTCGCCGAGCTGTTCCAGGCACTGCGCGGCATCGAAGCGGAAGCGCAGGGACTGGGGGTCGGCCTGGCCCGCCTCGGCAGCGCGTTCGTCGGCGAGGCGGCGCAGTTCGGGCAGCGCGCGCCGGTACTGGCCGTCGTCCATGAGGGTGGCCACGTACTGCTTGCGCAGGGTGCGGACGACCGGTGAGTTCTCGCCGTACTGGGCGGCGGCGGCCGGAAGGATGGCTCCGAGGATGTCGACGGCCTGGGTGATGCGGCCCTCGCCGAGCAGGCGCTTGACCTCGTCGACGGCGCCCGCGACATCCGGCTTCTCGACCGCCGTCGCGGGCTGCGGCTGGGGCGCCGGGGTGCGCGCCCGGTCCGGCCACGGTGCGTGCGGGCGGAGGAACGGGCGCGTGGGGTCGAGGGGGGCGCCCGTGGGCATGCCGCGCGCCGGGAGGAGCGGGAGCAGCTGCTCGTACGTCTCCTGCGCGGAGGCCGGGCGGTGCTGCGGGTCCTTGGCGAGCAGGCGCAGGATCAGCGATTCGAGGGTCTCGGGCACCTCGGGGCGCAGTCGGCGCACGGGGACCGGCGGGTCGTAGAGGTGGCGGTGCAGCACGCCGAGCGCGGTGGAGCCGGTGAACGGCACGTCCCCGCTGATGAGTTCGTGCATGAGCACACCGAGCGCGTACAGGTCCGTGTACGGGCCGACCGCGCCGCCCATCGCCTGCTCCGGCGCCATGTAGGCGGGCGAGCCGATGGGAGAGCCGGTGTGGGTGAGACGGGTCGTGTCCGTGTCCATCACGGACGCCACGCCCAGGTCGAGGACGGTGACCGTACCGTCCTGCTTGACCATCACATTGCGCGGCTTCAGGTCGCGGTGGACGATCGGCACGGCGTGCACGGCGGACAGCACGGCGCACAGTTGCCCGGCGACGGCCACGACCCACTGCCAGGGATACGGGTCGTGCTCGGCGAGGTGGTCGGCGAGGTCGGCCCCGTCGACGTACTGCATGACGAGGTACAGCTCCTCGCCCTCGCTGCCCGCGTCGTGAACCGTCACCAGGCCGGGGTGGTCGACCTGCGCGGTGACGCGGCACTCGCGGATGAAACGGCGGCGCAGCTCGTCGGCCTCCTGGCCCGCGACCTTGTCGGGGCGCAGCAGCTTGACGGCCACGCGCCGGTCCAGGCGCTGGTCGTAGGCCGTCCAGACCTGGCCCATACCGCCCTGCCCGATGAGCGCGGACAGCTCGTAGCGGCCTGCGACGATGCGGCCGGTCGCCACGCTCACTTGCCGCCCTCGTGCTTGCGCAGGTAGTCGCTGAGTTCGTCGAGTTCGGCCCGCACCTGGTCGATGCGCACGGGCGCGGGACGCTGCGGCTGAGGGGGCGGCGGCGCGGGGCTCTGGGGCTGTGGCACGGGGGGCTGCGGCATGTGCGTGGCGGCGTACGGCGCGCTGGGCTGCGGGTAGCCATAGGCGACTGTCGGGTGCAGGGGCGGTATGTAGCCCGGGTACCGGAGCTGCTGGAAGTGGCGGATGTCCGCGTACAGGTAGTAGCCGGCGCAGGCGCAGGCGTTCAGCAGCAGGATGATCATGCCCGCGTTGCCGCCCGGGCTGCTGAAGTCGTCCGTTTTATCGGTACTGAACAAGGCGAAGCTGACGCCCATCGCCACAAGCGACCCGATGAAGATCCACCAGTCGCGCCTCTTGTGCGTCACGAGGGCAGCCCGCAGCGGCGCGACCCACGCCAGGAAGCCGATGCTCAGCAGGGCCACCGCCACGAAGAACACGCGCAGCACGACCAGAACCGCGGTCGGGGGTCGTCGCGACGGTGGCGTCGCGTAGCCGTGGCCGTGCATGGCTGCTCCTGAGTGCCTGGTGAAGACCGTCGTGCGAGTGTCGTTCCGAGCGTATAGGCCGCCGCGGACAACCGGTCCGGGTGTGCCGAAACCGTTGCCTCGCTGGTCACTTCGCCCGGAGGCGGAGCGCTCAGTCCGGTGCGACCGTCCCGTCCGTCAGGCCGTCGTGCAGACCGCGGACGAGTCGTTCGCCGAGGCGGCCCGCGAGGCGCAGGGCGGCCTCGAACGCGGCGAGTGCCCGGAAGCGCTCGCCGTAACGGTGTTGCTGGTCCAGCGGGAGCCGTGGCAACTGGAGGCGGCGCACGTCGAGCCGGGTGGCGGTGGAGGCGTAGCTGCTGGCCTGGCGGTTGTTGGCGGTGCCGCGCAGGAACCCGGCGAGGAACCAGGGGTCGAGCGCGGCCGGGTCGGGGCGCAGGAGCGTGAGGTTGCGTCCCAGTGCGGCTCCGGCGGTCGCGGCGTCGATCACGCGTGCGACGGCGCCGCCGCCGAGGACGGGGACGACGACGTCGCCTTCCTGGACGAGGACCGTTTCCTCTCCACTCTCGGGCAGGGTCCCTGAAGGCGCGGTGCCGGCGAGGACGTCGTGGTCGGTGAGCACGCGCGCGTGGGGGCCGTTTCCGCCGGTGCGCACCAGCAGCGCGCCTGCGCGGGCGAGTTCGCCGACGGTGGTGAGCGGCCAGCGGGCCGAGCCCACGGCGTCGGTCGCCGGCGGGGCGAGGTCGGCGGTGAGACGGAGGGTCTCGTCGAGGCGTGCCCGCAGGGCGGTGAGTTCCTCGGCGCCGCCGCCCGCAGCGGGCGGTGGGAGATGGCGGGCGGGGGCCAGGTCGACGTCGTCGTCGAGGAGTTCGATGACGGGCACGGACCGGCTCACGCCCGGCACGTCCGGTGCGGTGCCGGTCCGGGCGAACGGGCGCCAGGCGTCGAGGACGGCGGTGCGCACGGCCTGCCAGTCCGGACCGCCGCGGCCCTCGGCGGTGTGCGCGCCGGCGTCCGCGAGCAGCAACTCCGGCTGCG
>CBFHCJ010000703.1:0-3566 GCA_965654005.1 uncultured Streptomyces sp.
TCCATCGCTCGAGCGCGGGCCAAATTCTCCTGCTGGACATCTACGCCAAGAACGCGGGCGCCACGGTGATCGGGCTCGCCGGTGGGCAGGAGAAGGTGGCGCGGGTGCGGGAGAACGGCGCCGATCTCGCCGTCGACTACACGGACCCGGAGTGGGCGGCACGCCTCGAGAAGTACCGGGGCCGGGTCACCGTCGTCTTCGACGGCGTGGGCGGCGAGACGGCGCGTACCGCCGTGGGACTGCTCGCCCCGGGCGGCAGGCACCTCGTCTTCGGGCGGTCGGCCGAGGGCATCCGGGGCGGGGAGCCGTATCTCGTCGAGGGCGTCTCGGCGCGGGTCCTCGGCTCCGTGATGCTGCGGAAGGCGGGTGGCCCCGACCCCCTGCGCACCCTGGAGCTGCGCGCCCTGGCCGAGGCCGCGGCCGGCCGTCTCGCCCCGGCCGTCCAGCGCTTCCCGCTCGCGCGGGCCGCCGCGGCCCACCGGGCTCTGGAGAGCCGCGGAACGGTCGGGAAGGTGGTGCTGGAGCCATGAGCGCCGGCCCTGGGCGTCGCGGAGAGCGAGAGCGGGGTACGGGGAGGAGCCCCCGAGCCCGCTCAGCCGCCGATGACGCCCTGGAACGCCTCGATCGTGCGGCGGCGCATGGTCAGGAAGGCCAGCCAGGAGCCGTCCGCGTAGTGGATGCGGAAGCGGGCCATCAGCTGGAGGCGGGGGCGGCGTTCGACGCGGGCGACCCAGGTGCGGGGGACCTCCCAGACGGGGGTGCCGTCGAGGTGCCGTACGAGGCCGACGCGCTGGTCGGTGACGCGCATCAGCAGCCCGCCCGAGGTCTGCGGCATACCGGACGCGATGCTGCCCGCGCCGCCGGACGCGGCGCCGATGGTGTGCATCAGGTGGTCGCCGAGATATCCACCGAGCTTGCCGTGGCCGTGGAAGCTCACCTTGACGCCCTTGGCACTCTTGACCGGCACGACGATGCCGTATATCAGGAGCTGCTCGCCCGGGGCCAACTGACTGAGCGCCGAACGCTGTCGGATGGACATCTGTTCCGGCACGGCGTTGGGTTCCCCTCGGACGGTGGTCGGTGGCCGACGCGTGATCGTACGCGGCGGCGGTAAGAGCGGCTGCCGTGCCCCGGGCCGAAGCGCCCACGGGAGGCGCCTGAATCAGCCGATACGCGGGAAACGGGCCTGAAGTGTCCAGATCGCCGGGTTCTCCGCCAGGTCCTCGTGCATGTCGGTGAGGTCGGCGAGCAGGTCGTGCAGGAAGTCGCGGGACTCACGGCGCAGTTCGGTGTGGGAGAAGGCCAGCGGCGGCTCGGACGCCGGCAGCCACTCCGCCTCGATGTCCACCCAGCCGAAGCGGCGCTCGAAGAGCATGCGGTCGGTGGACTCGGTGAAGTCCAGCTCCGCGTGGAGCGGCCGGGCGGAGCGGCTGCCGAGCGGGTCGCGGTCGAGGTGCTCCACGATGTCGCACAGCGCCCAGGCGAAGTCCAGCACGGGCACCCATCCCCAGGCTGTGGACAACTCCCGGTCCGTCTCGGTGTCGGCGAGATAGACGTCACCGCAGAACAGATCATGCCGCAGGGCGCGGACGTCCGCGCGGCGGTAGTCGGTCTGCGGGGGGTCCGGGAAGCGGTTGGAGAGGGCGTAGCCGATGTCGAGCACGGGGGCGATGGTGTCATGCGGCGGCGACCCCCGCCGTTCCGGGTCGCGGGTACCACGGCGGTGTCGCGGGTGCCATGGCGCTGATCAAGGCACACGCGACCATGGACCTGTCCAGGGCGCGCGTGGAACGGATCTGCCCATCCCGCGAGTACTTCCTTTCCCGCGCTGTCTCGCGACCCCATAAGGCAACGTCGGTCTTCAAGACCACAACCCGGTCTTGAAGACCGACGTCACGCAGGCCCCGAATTGCCCAGCCGACGATCAGACGTTGACACCGAAGTCCTGGGCGATGCCGACCAGGCCCGAGGCGTAGCCCTGGCCGACCGCGCGGAACTTCCATTCCGCGCCGTTGCGGTACAGCTCGCCGAAGATCATGGCCGTCTCCGTGGCCGCGTCCTCCGACAGGTCGTAGCGGGCGATCTCGGCGCCGCCGGCCTGGTTGACGATGCGGATGTACGCGTTGCGGATCTGGCCGAAGTTCTGCGAGCGGGACTCGGCGTCGTAGATGGAGACCGGGAAGACGACCTTCTCGACGTCGGCCGGGAGCGCCGCCAGGTTGACGTTGATCGCCTCGTCGTCGCCCGCGCCCTCACCCGTGCGGTTGTCGCCGGTGTGGACGATCGAGTTGTCCGGGGTCTGCTTGTTGTTGAAGAAGACGAAGTGGGCGTCCGAGTAGACCTTGCCCTGGGTGTTGACCGCGATCGCGGACGCGTCGAGGTCGAAGTCCGTGCCGGTGGTGGTGCGGACGTCCCAGCCGAGGCCCACGGTGACGGCGGTCAGGCCCGGAGCCTCCTTGGTGAGCGAGACGTTGCCACCCTTGGACAGGCTTACAGCCATTGTTGGGAGTCCCTTCCCTCGTTACGTGTGCCGACGAAGCTACCGTCACACGTAGGAACGCCAAGAGGGGTCCGCATGGTTCCGGGTGTCTTTACCTTTTTTACCTGCTCGGCGTACGGCGAAAACCGAGTGACGTGACCCGGGCACACGCGCGACCATGGACCCATGTCCGGTCCTTACGTCGTCCGTGGCTCCGTCTCGCTTCCCGAGGCCGAGCTCATGTGGCGTTTCTCGCGCTCGTCGGGGCCCGGCGGACAGCACGTCAACACGAGTGACACCCAGGTGGAGTTGCGCTTCGACCTCGCGAGGACCGAGGCGCTGCCGCCGGTGTGGAAGGAGCGGGCCCTGGAGCGGCTGGCGGGGCGGCTGGTCGACGGGGTCGTCACCGTGCGCGCCTCCGAGCACCGTTCGCAGTGGCGCAACCGCGAGGCCGCCGCCGTACGCCTGGCCTCCCTGCTCGCCGAGGCGACGGCGCCGCCGCCGAGGTCCCGCAGGCCGACCCGGGTCCCCCGGGGGATCAACGAACGCCGGCTGCGGGAGAAGAAGCAACGCTCGGAGACCAAGCGGGGGCGCTCCACGCGGAGCTGGGAGTAGGGCGCGCCCTCACGGGGCTCCGCCCTGGCCCCCGGGGCTCCGCCCTGGCCCCCGGGCTGTGGGACGGCCCTCACCCCAGATGCCGGTACCGCCCCCGGAAGTACAGCAGCGGCCCCCCGTCCGCGCTCGGTACGTGGGCCGCCAGGACGCGGCCGATGACCAGGGTGTGGTCGCCCGCCGGAACGCGTTGTTCCGTGCGGCACTCCAGCGTTGCCAGGGCGCCGCGGACCAGGGGGGCGCCGGTGGCCTCGCCGTGGACGTAAGGGATGTCCTCGAACAGGAGCCGGTCGCTGATACGGCCCTTCATGGCGAAGCGGCCCGCGATGTGCCGCTGGCTCTCCGAGAGCACGGAGACGCCCCACAGGGGCTGCTCGGCGAGCAGATCGTCCATACGGGCGCCCTCGCGCAGGCTGACCATGACCAGGGGCGGGTCCAGGGACACCGAGGTGAACGACGACGCGGCCAGGCCGAC
>CBFHCJ010000704.1:0-3560 GCA_965654005.1 uncultured Streptomyces sp.
CCACCTCCCGGACTTCGGGAGGTGGCCACCCCGTTTGTTTGTGCGAGCAAGACCACTGAAGGTGAAAGCGCTACCGGGACGCCAGTGACGTACGGCAGGATCCTGGAATGGAGCACGTACGTGATGTCTCTGAACTGCCGAAGGCCCATCTGCACCTGCACTTCACCGGGTCCATGCGGCCCGCCACCCTGCTGGAGCTGGCCGACAAATACGGCGTACGGCTGCCCGAGGCGCTGGCCGAGGCCCTGGTCAGCGGGGAGCCGCCGAAGCTGCGGGCCACGGACGAGCGGGGCTGGTTCCGCTTCCAGCGGCTGTACGACGCGGCGCGCTCGTGTCTCAGGGCGCCGGAGGACATCCGGCGGCTGGTGCGGGAGGCCGCGGAGGAGGACGTCAGGGACGGCTCGGGCTGGCTGGAGATCCAGGTCGACCCGACGTCGTACGCGCCCCGTCTGGGCGGTCTGATCCCGGCGCTGGAGATCATCCTGGACGCGGTGGAGACGGCGACACGTGAGACGGGCCTCGGCATGCGCGTGCTGGTGGCCGCGAACCGCATGAAGCACCCCCTGGACGCGCGCACACTGGCGCGTCTGGCGGTGCGCTACGCCGACCGCGGCGTGGTCGGCTTCGGGCTCTCCAACGACGAGCGCCGGGGCATGGCCCGGGACTTCGACCGTGCCTTCGCCATCGCCCGCGACGGCGGCCTGCTGTCGGCCCCGCACGGCGGGGAACTGACGGGTCCGTCGTCGGTGCGCGACTGCGTGGACGATCTGCACGCGCACCGGATCGGGCACGGGGTACGGGCCTCGGAGGACCCGCGTCTGCTGAAGCGGCTGGCGGAGCGGGGCGTGACCTGCGAGGTGTGCCCGGCGTCGAACGTGGCACTCGGCGTCTACGACAAGCCCGAGGACGTCCCCTTGCGAACCTTGTTCGAGGCGGGCGTCCCGCTGGCGCTGGGCGCCGACGACCCGCTGCTGTTCGGCTCCCGCCTCGCGGCCCAGTACGAGATCGCCCGCCGTCACCACGGCTTCACGGACGAGGAACTGGCGGAACTGGCCCGCCAGTCCGTACGGGGCTCGGCGGCACCGGATGACGTGAAGGCGAAGCTGCTGTCGGGGGTCGACGACTGGCTCGGCGCCCCGGCCGCTTGAGGTGGGGCGTAGGACGGCGAGGCCTGATTGCGGATAGGGCCGGAAGCGGATTGCGGATGGGCCTGGAAGCGGATCAAGGATCCCTGGTGGTCCTCAGAGGCCGACCCCCACCGTCACCGGCTCGTTGACCAGCGTGATCCCGAAGGCGTCACGGACCCCGGCCACGACCTCGCGGGCCAGGGCGAGCAGGTCCTCGGTGGTCGCGTCACCGCGGTTGGTGAGGGCCAGCGTGTGCTTGGTGGAGATGCGGGCGGGCCCGGTGCCGTACCCCTTGGTGAAGCCGGCCTTGTCGATCAGCCAGGCCGCGGAGGTCTTGGTGTGGCCGTCGCCCGCCGCGTACGCGGGCGGCTCCGCCTCCTCGCCGAGGCGCTCCTTCACGCGTGCGTGGAACGCGGCGAACTCCTCGTCCGTGAGGATCGGGTTGGTGAAGAAGGAGCCCGCCGACCAGGTGTCGTGGTCCTCCGGGTCCAGGACCATGCCCTTCCCCGCACGCAGCTTCAGCACGGTCTCGCGGGCGGCGCCCAGCGGCACGCGGTCGCCGGTCTCGACGCCGAGGGCGCGGGCCGTCTCCGCGTACTTGACGGGCGCCGAGAGTCCTTGCGCGTCCTCCAACTCGAAGCGGACACGGAGGACGATGAAACGCTCGGGGTCGGCCTTGAAGCGACTGTGGCGGTACGAGAACGCGCACTCGGCGTTCGGGATCGTGACCGTTTCGCGCGCCCGGCGGTCGTAGGCGATCACCTCGGTGATCGTCGACGAGACCTCCTGGCCGTACGCGCCGACGTTCTGGATCGGGGTCGCGCCCGCGGAGCCAGGGATTCCGGCCAGGCACTCGACACCGGCGAGCCCGGCCTCGACGGTGCGGGCGACAGCGTCGGTCCACACCTCGCCGGCGGCCAGCTCCAGCCTCGTACCGTCGAGGGAGAAACCCTCCGTCGCGATGCGCAGGGCGGTGCCGTCGAAGCCCTTGTCGCCGATGACCAGGTTGGATCCGCCGCCGATCAACAGCAGCGGTGTACCGGAGTCGTCGGCCTCGCGGACGGCCGCGATCACCTCGGCGTCGGTGGTGGCGGTGATCAGTCGGGTCGCGGGGCCGCCCAGCCGGAAGGTGGTCAGCGGGGCGAGCGGGGCGTCGTGGAGTTCCTGCACCCGCCCAAGACTACGAGACGGCACCGACAGCCCCGGCACCCACGATGGCTCCCCAGGTCGTAAGGGGCGCCCGCAATTGCGGACGCCCCATACCGAAGCCGTGGTCAGGCCAGCCGTACGACCGCCCGCGACATGCCCAGCACCTTCTGGCCGTCGCTGGTCGCCGTGAGGTCGACGCGGACGGTGCTGTCGTCGAGCTTGGCCGCGACCTTGCCGCTGACCTCGATGACGGCGCCCTGGTCGTCGTTGGGGACGACGACGGGCCGGGTGAAGCGGACGCCGTACTCGACGACCGCGCCCGGGTCGCCCGCCCAGTCGGTCACCACGCGGATCGCCTCGGCCATGGTGAACATGCCGTGCGCGATCACGTCCGGCAGGCCGACTTCCTTGGCGAACTTCTCGTTCCAGTGGATCGGGTTGAAGTCACCGGAGGCGCCCGCGTACTGCACGAGCGTGGCACGGGTGACGGGGAAGGTCTGCGCCGGCAGTTCGGTGCCGACCTCGACGGTGTCGTACGCGATCTTCGCGGTCATCCGCGTCATCCCTCCACTTCCGGCGCCCGGGCCACGAGCTTGGTCCAGGCGGTCACCACGTGCTCACCGGCCTCGTCGTGGACCTCGCCGCGGATGTCCAGGAAGTCGTTGCCGGCCAGGGACTTGATCGACTCGATGGTCGAGGTGACGCTCAGCCGGTCACCGGCGCGGACCGGACGGTTGTAGGCGAACTTCTGGTCGCCGTGCACCACCCGGCTGTAGTCCAGGCCGAGCTGGGGGTCCTGGATGACCTGGCCGGCGGCCTTGAAGGTGATCGCGAAGACGAAGGTCGGCGGCGCGATCACATCGGGGTGGCCGAGCTCCTTGGCGGCCTCGGGGTCCGTGTAGGCCGGGTTGGCGTCTCCGATCGCCTCCGCGAACTCGCGGATTTTCTCCCGGCCGACCTCGTAGGGGTCGGTGGGCGGGTAGGACCGCCCCACGAAGGACTGGTCGAGCGCCATGGGCTCGGCACCTCCTGTTGTTCAGCGACGGTGGGCTCACCGAGGCCGCCGCGCCGTCGCGACCGGCCTTCGTGCGCCCAGTGTGCCGTTGGGAGTCGTCGTAACGCCGCGAGGCCGCCCCCTTGCTGCTGGGGGCGGCCTCGCGTACGAGCCTTGAATTTATCGCGTTTCGCGGTGCGCGGTGTGCGCGTTGTAACGCGGGCAGTGCTTCTTCATCTCAAGACGGTCCGGGTTGTTACGCCGGGTCTTCTTGGTGATGTAGTTCCGCT
>CBFHCJ010000705.1:0-3555 GCA_965654005.1 uncultured Streptomyces sp.
GTGGACCTCGCCGCGGATGTCCAGGATGTCGTTGCCGGCCAGCGACTTGATCGCCTCGATGGTCGAGGTGACCGTGAGCCGGTCGCCGGCGCGGACGGGGCGCGCGTAGGCGAACTTCTGGTCGCCGTGCACGACGCGGCTGTAGTCCAGGCCGAGCTGCGGGTCCTGGACGACCTGACCGGCGGCCTTGAAGGTGATCGAGAAGACAAAGGTCGGCGGGGCGATCACATCGGAGTGACCGAGCGCCTTGGCGGCCTCCGGGTCCGTGTACGCCGGGTTGGTGTCCCCCACCGCTTCCGTGAACTCACGGATCTTCTCCCGGCCCACCTCGTAGGGCTCGGTGGGCGGGTAGCTCCGCCCCACGAAGGACTGGTCGAGCGCCATGGCTCGGCACCTCCTGCTGTCTGCTGCCGTTGACCTGCTGGTTCACCTGGGTCGGCCTCAACCGGCCGGTAACCGGGGCGAAAACGACGCGAGGCCGCCCCCCGACTGAGGGGGCGGCCTCGCGTACGAGCCTGATTTATCGCGTTTCGCGGTGCGCGGTGTGCGCGTTGCAACGCGGGCAGTGCTTCTTCATCTCAAGACGGTCCGGGTTGTTACGCCGGTTCTTCTTGGTGATGTAGTTCCGCTCCTTGCACTCCACGCAGGCCAGCGTGATCTTCGGGCGGACGTCGGTGGCAGCCACGTGAGTGCTCCTTGACGAACGGATAGATTATTTCAACGCAAGAAAGAGTAGCCGATCGAAGGACCGACCCCGCAATCGGCTACTGTCAGTAGCGGTGACCGGACTTGAACCGGTGACACAGCGATTATGAGCCGCTTGCTCTACCGACTGAGCTACACCGCTGCGATGCGATCGGGCCCCGCCTCACAGCGGGAACCTCTCACATCAGAGCCCCAATACGGAATCGAACCGTAGACCTTCTCCTTACCATGGAGACGCTCTGCCGACTGAGCTATTGGGGCGAGCGATGAAGACATTACACGGTCGCCCGCCGTTCGCCCAAATCCGTTTCGCGGCACCCGCCCCGCCCTGTCCTCGAGCGTTCCCCAGAGGTCTCCCACGCCACTCGGACGACGATGGCGACAGCGGCGACGTCGCCCCTCCGGCACTTGGCAGTCGGCCAACGCCGCAGGGGCCACACCAGTACGACTATTGCGCTCCTCCCCGCCCGGGCCGGGTCGCCACCCTAGGCTCGACTCACTCTCCGTGATCTTGCCCCTGGAGCGCAGCCGCCCCCGAGCCACAGGAGCGCGATGCCCGACAGCCGCCCGCAGCCGCCCCACTGCTCGACCTCCTCGACCTCCTCGGCCTCCTCGCCGTCCTCGGCCTCCTCGCCGGGACCGGCCGACACGGCCCCCCTGCTGCTGTGCGGGGCACGGCTCACCGACGGGCGGAGGGTGGACGTACGGCTGGGCGGCGGGCGCATCGAGGCCGTCGGCACCGCGGGCAGCCTGACGACGGCCGCCGCCGGCTCCCGCGTCGACCTCCGCGGCCATCTGCTCCTGCCGGCCCCCGCCGAGCCGCACGCGCACGGCGACACGGCCCTGTCCGCGGACGGCGCCGGACCGGTGTCGTACGACTCCCACGAGGTCCAGCGCCGTACCACCGAGGCCACGCTGCTGCAGCTCGGGCACGGCGCGACGGCCGTCCGCTCGCACGTGCACATCGGTGACGTACAGGGCCTGGACGCCCTCGCGGCGGTGCTCAGGGCGCGGCGCTCGCTGCGCGGGCTCGCCGAGCTGACGGCGGTGGCGATGCCGCGGGTGCTGACCGGGGTCGCCGGGGCGGACGGGCTCGCCATGCTGCGGGACGCGGTGAAGATGGGCGCGACGGTGGTGGGCGGCTGCCCGGACACGGACCCCGATCCGACCGGGTACGTGGAGGCGGTCCTCGAACTGGCCTCCGAGTACGGCTGCCCGGTCGACCTGCACACGGACGCCGACGATCCGGCACGCCTGGCCCGCCTCGCGGCGATGGCGGGCGGGCTGCGTCCCCGGGTGACGGTGGGCCCGTGCGGCGGCCTCGGCCGCCTTCCGGCGGGGACGGCCGCGCGCGTCGCCGACCGGCTCGCCGCCGCCGGGGTGACGGTGGTCTGCCTGCCGCAGGGTGGCTGCGGCGGTGTCGACCGTCGCGGCACGGCGCCGGTACGGCTGCTGCGGTCGGCGGGGGTGCGGGTCGCGGCGGGCAGCGGAGCGCTCAGGGACGTCTCGAACCCGGTGGGGCGCGGGGACCCACTGGAGGCGGCGTATCTGCTGGCGTCGCGGTACGGGCTGCGTCCCGAGGACGCCTACGACACGGTGAGCACGTCGGCGCGGTCGGCGCTCGGTCTGCCCGAGGTACGCGTGGAGGCGGGCTTCCCGGCGGAACTGCTGGCGGTGCGCGGCGACGGTCTGGCGGGCGCGCTGTCGCTCGCGTACAGCCGCATCGTGGTGCACCGGGGGCGCGTGGTGGCTCGTACGAGCGCGGTGCGGGAGTACTGCAACTCGGCGGCGGCGGTGGCACTGGACCTGCCCCGGCAGGGGCGGGCGCAGCCGTCGTGACGGCGGGGGCGACACGTTTCCCGTGAAACCGTGCGTGACTCGTGCGTGAAGTCGTGCGTGACTCGTGCGTGAAGTCGTGCGGCAAAGGCGAGCGGGCGGGCGTACGGTCGGAAACATGCGCATTGTCATCGCTGGTGGTCATGGTCAGATCGCGCTGCGGCTGGAGCGGCTGCTCACCGCGCGCGGTGACGAGGCGGCGGGGATCATCCGCCACGCGGAACAGGCCGACGATCTGCGGGCGGCGGGTGCCGATCCGATCGTGTGCGACCTGGAGTCCGCGCCTGTCGAGGAGGTCGCCGCGCTCCTGGAGGGCGCCGACGCGGCGGTGTTCGCGGCGGGGGCCGGCCCGGGCAGCGGCGCGGATCGCAAGTACACGGTGGACCGCGACGCGGCGATCCTGTTCGCGGACGCGTCCGAACGCGCGGGCGTACGCCGTTTCCTCATCATCTCCTCGATGGGCGCGGACCCGGAGCACCCCGGCGACGAGGTGTTCGACGTATACCTGCGTGCCAAGGGCGAGGCCGATGCGTACGTACGCGCCCACAAGTCCCTGGACTGGACGATCCTGCGCCCCGGCTCCCTCACGAGCGACGCCGGCAAGGGCCTCGTACGTCTGGAGGCACACACCGGCCGCGGCGCGATCCCGCGCGACGATGTGGCGGCGGTCCTCGCGGAACTGGTCGACACCCCCGCGACGGCCGGTCTGACCCTGGAACTGATCAGCGGTTCGACCCCGGTGTCCGTGGCGGTGAAGTCGGTGGCGGGGAACTGAAGAAGTCGGTGACGGGGAAGTGAGGGAGACGGGAACTGAGCGGGGTTACCGAATCCCGCTCGCTCCGTGATCAACAACACATCCAGCGTGTTCCCATACGAAGAGACCCCCTCCGTTCCACGTTTGCGCGGAACAGAGGGGGTCTTCCTCATGGTGGCGGCGCCAGGATTCGAACCTGGGAAGGCTGAGCCGGCAGATTTACAGTCTGCTCCCTTTGGCCGCTCGGGCACACCGCCGGG
>CBFHCJ010000706.1:0-3550 GCA_965654005.1 uncultured Streptomyces sp.
CCCGGTGAAGCTGGTGTCGAAGTCCTCCATCGGCACGAAACGGCGGCCTTTGCCGGGGTCGTTGACGTACGTGCCCCGGCGGCCGAAACGGCGGCCCATGCCGTCGTAGACGACGTAGTGGTTGAACTCCCAGAACAGGATCGCGGGCGCCTTCACCTCGGCGAGGGCGGCCGTGTCCATCTGCATGCCCTTGGCCGTCAGACCGTAACTGCGGGCCGCCTTGAGGAGGTTGCTGGCGCGCGAGCCGTCACGGGAGACACCGCAGGCGATGCGCAGCTCCTCCAGCGGTATGTGCCGCCCGTAGTGGCCGAGCACCATGGCGAGGGAGGCGGCGCCGCACTCCACGGCCTCCATCTGCAGCACGGTGGGCGTGCGGACCGTCCTGCGCCTGCCCTTGGGCACGGTGCGCTTCGGCGGCGCGGCACGGCGTCTGCTCCGTGCCGGAGGCAGGGTGTCCTGGGGTGAGGTCACGGCAGCAGCCAATCGATGGGACGCTGATCGGCCATGCGGATCGAACCCGTGGCCAGGGTCATGGAGGTGAGGGTGAACGGGGGGCCGTCCGCGGACGACCACCGGTAGCCGCTCTTCGTCCGTGAGGACGTGTCCAGCGTGACGAGTACGGCCACGGGTCGGCCCTTGCTGGTGAACTGTTCGCCCAGCTGGCTGTCCCCGAGGAACTCGGCGATCTGCTGCGCCGACTGGGCCGTGTGGTCCACGGACTTCACATGACCGCGCAGTACGCCGTACGACTGGGTCGGCACCGACTGGACGGTGAGGTCGACGGAGGCGTTCGCGGGGACGGAGGCGGCGTTGTCGGCGGGGACGTACACCGTCGCGTACAGCGGGTCCGACGCGTGGGTGATCTTCTCCACCGCGGCGACGTTCGCCCCGGTCTGGATGATCTGGCCGATGGTGGCGGCGAGCGCGGTGATGCGACCCGCGGCGACCGTGCGGATGATTGAATCGCCCTGGCTCGTACGGACCTTGAGGACCGGAGAGTTCGCGGGCAGCCGTTCGCCCTCCTTGGCGAGGACCGTGGTGACCTGCCCGGCCACGGGGCTCTGCAGGATGTAACTGCCCTCCCCGTGCGTGAGGACGGCGGGCGCGCTGACCGTGGAGGCCACCGAGCCGGTGACCGCCCAGACGGACGCGGCGGCCATGACGACCACGGTCACGCAGAGCACGAGCCAGCCCTGGGGGCGTGCGAAACGCACCGGGAGGTCGAGCTCTTCGGGCGACTGCAGCTTGGCGAGGGCCTGTTGGCGGAACTGCACGGGACTTTCCCTCACCTGCGGGTGACTGAGGACCAGATCGGCGAGCCGGATGAACGGAGGGATTCGGTTCGTGGGCGAGCCGGATGAGGTACGGCATCCGAGAGTCCCGGAACCGGGATGCGGTTCCGGGACTCAACGGCACAAGGGTGCGATCAGAGACCGGTGACCAGGTTGGTGACCGGAGCGGTGTGCAGGCCGGTGAAACCCTCGGCGTTGTCGATGGCCGTGTCGGTCAGGACGCCGGAAGCCGGGGCGACGGCGTTCACCAGGCCGGTGGCGGTGTCAACGGTGTTCGACTGCAGGCCACCGGACACGGCGTCGAGCTCGGCGTCCGAGATCTCGGCGGTCGCGACCTGGGGAGCGGAGTTCATGATGGAACTTCCCTTCGTATGGGTATTCGCAAGGGGAGAGCGGCCCCCTCTGGGGACAGACGGTCGGGCCGCGGTCCGCGGGTGCCGGGCACCCGTTGCCGGGGACCCTTGGGCGGCTCCCGCGGTGCAATGGATCAAAGCACGCAGGCGCGCGGCCCTGCCAATCAACCAGCGTCCCCACCAGGGCAATTGACCTACCGAGACGCCGATCCGTGGAGGCGTGGGCACGTCTTGGCGGCGACTTTTTCACATGCTGCACGGCATCGGCGCGTATGGGTCCTTGTCACCCCGCGATCGAATGGGACAGTCCCGGTCCAATGGCGCGGCCCCCGGCGCACGACTGTGCAGATCCCTCATCCGCGGTGACCTGGTTGCGCATGGGATGTGCAGATTCCCCGAAGCCGGGATTCCGCTCCATCTCCGGAACGGAGGGTCATTGACTGATAGCGGATCGTGTTCGCGTGTGTCGCGATCCGTCCTGGCCGGACGTGCCCGGCCCCGTGCGGGGTTGCCTGCCGAACAGCGCGTACGCCGTGCTCGCCCGTGCCGCGATCTCGTCCGAGCCCTCCGTGGTCATGGTGACGTCGGCGAACGCCGTCCGCCTGCCGAGCTCGGTGAGTACGGCCTCCACGAACACGTCCGCGTCCACGACCGCGCTCTCATACGGGCGTTCGCGCCCGCAAAAGAAGCAACGCCACGTCGTCCAGCCGCTCCTCCGCCGTCGCGGTGTCCCGCACCAGCCGGTCGGCCAGCGCCTCCAGCGGTTCGTCGCCGCCGTCCGCGAACCGCTCGCCCAGCTCCGCCAGGGCGTCCTCGATGTCCCCGCCGGGGGACTCGATCAGCCCATCGGTGTAGAGCGCGAGCACCGCACCGGGCGCCAGATCGAACTCGGTCGTCGGATACCTGGCGGGTCCCTCGATGCCGAGCAGCGGCCCCCCGGCCAGATCGAGCACGCGGACCCGCCCGTCCGGCCTGCGCAGCAGCGGGGGCGGATGCCCGGCCCGGGCCATGACCACCCGCCCCCGTCCCGGATCGATCCGCAGGTACACACAGCTCGCGAACAGGTCGGCACCCAGGTCGATCAGCAGCCGGTTGGTGCTGCGCATCACCTCCCCCGGCGACTGGCCGACGGTCGTGTAGGCCCGTACGGCCGTACGGATCTGCCCCATCAGGCCCGCCGCGGTCACGTTGTGCCCTTGTACGTCCCCGATCACCGCGGCCGCCCTGACACCGGTCGGCACCAGGTCGTAGAAGTCGCCCCCGATCTCCATGCCCAGGGTGGCGGGCAGATACCGGGCAGCCGCCTCGATGCCGGACAGCGACGGCAGCGAGCTGGGCAGCAGAGCCGCCTGCAGCCCGTGTGCCAGCTGCTGCTTGGCGTCGTAGAGCAGGGCCCGCTCCAGCGCCTGGGCGATCAGTCCGCTGAGACTGCTCAGCACCGCCCGCTCGTCGGCCGGGAACGGATGCGGCTCGGCGTACGCGAGAACCCATGTGCCCACCGGTCGCCCCGAGGCGATGAGCGGAAGAAACGCCCACGCGGCCATCCCGTCCGGCGTGGTGCGCCGTATCGGATACAGGTGTTCGAGCTGCTGCCGTGAGTCGAAGAAGGCGGGCACACCGGTGGTCAGCACATGGGCCCCGGGAAACGGCGCGGTCAGCGGCGCGCCATGCCAGCTCTCCGCGACGGATGGGTCCGGATAGCCGCGGTGCCCGAGCACATGCAGCCGCCCGCCGTGCGAGCCGAGGATCATCAGCGCTTTGCCGCCGACGGCGGGCGCGATCTCGTCCG
Source organism: uncultured Streptomyces sp. (assembly GCA_965654005.1). GTDB lineage: Bacteria > Actinomycetota > Actinomycetes > Streptomycetales > Streptomycetaceae > Streptomyces. Next base: position 3,435 of record CBFHCJ010000706.1, read on the forward strand.
CGACCAGTTGCACCACATCCTGTACGCCCACCGCCTCGGTGAGGGCGCTGGCCAGGTTGAGCACGTGCGAGATCGTCACCAGCCGCGCCGCGGAGCCCTCTCCGCCCGGCCGGGGC
>CBFHCJ010000707.1:0-3527 GCA_965654005.1 uncultured Streptomyces sp.
ATGCTGAGCACGAGCGGCAGGTTGTGGAGCACCAGGGCTTCGCGGGCGGCCTGGGCTCTGGTCTCGGAGACATGCCGGCGGGGCAGCTTGCTCTACCTGCCTACTGGAAGTACCGCCAGTCACCGGCCTTCGCGCTTGATGGTGAGACACCGAGGCTGATCACGACAGGCCTTCCAGGGTGAGCAGCACGGTGCGGAGTTCGTCGTTGACCCGGCGCTGGGCGGTCGGGGACATCGCCGACAGCAGCGCATACTCCGTCTCGGTCTTCACGGCGAACACCTCAAGTGCGCGTTTCCGACCCGCCGGGGTCAGCGTGACCAGCACCGAACGGCGGTCGTCCGGGTCGAAGTCCCGGGTCACCCACCCGTTCTCCTCCAGCCTCCTCACCCGGTTGGTGACCGCGCCGGAGGTCAACTGCAGGTGTGCCATCAACTGCCCCGCGCTGAGCTGGTGCTCTGGCTGGGCCCGGATCAGGCACGCCAACAGCTCCAGCTCCCACAACTCGATGTCGAGTGGGCCGAGTTCACGCTTGATGTCGGTCTCCAGCCGGTGGGCCAGCCTACGCAGCCGGTAGGCGAGCGCCTTGGCCTGCAGGACATCCGGACTGTGCTGATCGGCAATGACGCCGATCAGCTTGTCCACGTAGTCCTGTTTCCCGGAGCGGTTCGCCATTTTGCCATGCTAACAATGAACGCTGAGAATCTTGACGTTCACGCGTCACAGGGACGGCATTGGACGTGCTCCAGCCGTCCGGACACCAGCGCGAGACCTGCACCTGCCGGCGTGGATTGGACCGCCATCACCAACGGGATCGACCTTCAGTGCAAGTGTGTACACGTTTCGGGTTTGCTCTTGAGAGACGGGTCCCACAGGATCCTTCCGCCGCATGTGGTCACGCCTCGCCGTTCGTACGCCCGCGAGGCGAAATGACGTCGGGGCGCGGATCCCAGCCTCACCCCCTGGACCATCCCTTGTCGGGAATCCGCGGGAACCGCACATCGGATGTCGGTTTCCCTGCTCAGGGCGGGCCGCGGTTCCCCCTCGGCGCAGGGAGGGCGAGTCTGTCCGCGGTGGTTGCCGATCCCGGCGCAGGGCGCCGAAGGCCGGTTCTCCGACGCCTTCCACCTGCCCGCGGCGGCCACCCCGGTTCGGCAGACGACCGTTGCGGGGGATGGCGATTCCCCCGGAAACGGGTTGCTCGAAGGAAGCATTGATGAATCCGCTGGACTTGTCGCGATGACAGTTCGCCATCACGGTCATGTTCCACATGACCTGCCCGAGACTGGACGCCCAGCCTCAATCTGTACACACTTTGCTTCAGTGTCGGTGGGCTGCGTGCATGCGTGGCTCCCGTTCGAATGTTCCCGAGGAGTACGTACCGTGACCACCCCTGTTGTCTCCATCGCCTACCACTCCGGCTACGGCCACACCACCGTTCTCGCCGAGGCCGTCCGTGCCGGTGCCGCCGAGGCCGGTGCCGAGGTGCACCTGATCAAGGTCGATGAGATAACCGACGAGCAGTGGGCCACCCTCGACCGCTCGGACGCCATCGTGTTCGGCTCGCCCACCTACATGGGCACCGCGTCCGCCGCCTTCCACGCCTTCGCCGAGGCAACCTCGAACCGCTGCTTCCTCAACGAGGCCTGGGAAAACAAGCTGGCCGCGGGCTTCACCAACTCCGCCTCCAAGTGCGGCGACAAGCTGCACACCCTGATGTTCTTCCAGATCCTGGCCGCGCAACTCGGCATGCACTGGGTCAACCTCGGTCTGCCGCCCGGCTGGAACAGCAGCACGGCGTCCGAGAACGACCTCAACCGCCTCGGCGTCCACGCCGGCGCCGCGGGCCAGACGAACGCCGATGCCGGCCCGGAGGCCGTCCACAAGTCCGACATCGCGACGGCGGAGCACCTGGGTCGCCGGGTGGCGGAGACGGCCAAGGTATTCGTTCGGGGGCGGTTGGCGGCTCGGGCGTGAACGCCCGCGCACGCTCCCGCGTGGAGCCGATGCCTGCGTTCTTCCCTAACGGGCGCATCCACGGGGGTCTGCCGGCGGAGGAGCATATTGCCGGCCTCACTCTCGCAACCGGCCCGTCCTCGCCGACATCGGCGGGTGGGACACACGTGGTCGGGAGCGTGGGCAGGCCCCGTACCGGGGGAGCCCATGCCCAGTGGCGCGCGTTGCCTGAAGACCTCTTGTCATCAGGGGATCTGCTGGGCTTCAACGAGGACGCCCTGCCCGGCGGAGTGCTGGGCGTGAACCCCTCCGATCCGGCGTGGGGCTTCTGGGCGGACGCCCGTCGGACCGGGCCGCCACCGCCGCCGAGGCCGGCACGGCCCAGCAGATCCACCCGTAGGTTCCGCCCGTGCTCGTGCTCCACGGGCCGCCGACCTCCTCATCGGGGCGGCGCGGAGCGGCCGGCTCCACGCCGCCCTCCACGCCGTGGGTGCCGACTCGCAACTGCTGCCGGTACACGGCGCCGTCCATGACTTCCTCGACCCCGCCATGGGGACTGCACCCCATGACAGCCACCGCGCTGTCATCCCGCGCCCCGGACACCGAACATTCCGTGCTGCTGACCCCCGCGCTGATCGAGCGCTTCTTCGACCATCACCTGCGAACGGACCCCTGGAATGCCTGACACGCCAATGCGCTGCGACGACGTCGGCCGCGCCCTCTCCCGTCTCGCCCTGGCCGCCGTCTTCGTCTGGGGAGGCCGCCACGTGTGGCTGGACCCGGACGGCCCCGCACAGGAGGCGGAGAATTTCCTGAAGCGGTGCCGAGGGGCGGTACCTCTGCTGGACCGGTTCACGGACCGCCAACTGGTCCGCGCCAACGCAGCCGTCCACGTGACCGCCGGAGCCGCACTCGCGGCCGGCATCGCGCCCGCGGCCTGCTCGGCGGCACTCGCCGGCTCGCTGCTCCCCACGACACTCGCCGCCTTCCCCTTCTGGACCCAGCCCGACGGCCCTCAACGCGCCCACCAGCAGGGTGACTTCCTCAAGAACCTCGCCCTGGCCGGCGGCCTGCTCTCAGTCATCGTGGGCGGCAGGCGCCGAACCCGGCGCACCTCCAGGTCGGCGGCCGTCAGGTGACCACCAGCCCCTCACCCGACGCGCCGGGCAACACACCCACCGCACCGGAAGAACCAGAAGCGGTCACGGCCTCCGCCGACCCCACGGGGCAGCCCGGCACCGACGCACCACCTCGCAAGACACGCGGCGTGCTGCTGGTGATGTGCGGCTCCGTGATGAGCGTCCAGTCACTCGTCGCCGCCATCAACCTCGCGATACCCAAGCTGTCGGCCGGCAGCCTCCACCCCTCGCCCACACAACTGCTGTGGATCGTCGACTCCTACGTCATCGTCTTCGCGGCCCTGCTGGTCCCCGCAGGCGCGCTGGGTGACCGTCTCGGCCGCAAGGGCACGCTTGTGTGCGGTCTCGGGCTGTTCGCCTGCGGCGCCGCCGTGTCCGCGCTTGCCCCGGATGTGGCGGTGCTGCTCACCGGTCGGGCACTGGGCGGAGTCGGCG
>CBFHCJ010000708.1:0-3523 GCA_965654005.1 uncultured Streptomyces sp.
TGCTCTTGCCGCGGTCGATCACTTCGATGATCAGACCCGCGGTGGCCGTTTCGGTCCTGACCCATACCGCTGTGCTGGGGGCGGAGAACATGGTTGCGTTCTCGACGAGTTCGCACACCAGATTGGTGACGTCCGGCGCCACATGGCCGGGCAAGGACAGCTGAGGGTCATGAGTGCCGTGCACAACGCGGGCGCGTTCGTACTGCTCAACGGCCTGGATCGCGTTGCGCAGGACCTCTGTAACCGTGACCGGACGCCGCACAGCGCTGGCCGACTCACCCCCGAGAATGGCGAGGTTGTCCACCATGCGCCGCAACCTGACGGCCATGTTGTCGATCCGGAAGATCTCATTGAGCAGCCCGGCGGCCTTGACCTGCCCTTGCAGAGCCTCCAAGGCCTCCAACAGCTTCAAGATCAGGAGGTGTTCGCGCTGGGCGATGTGCCGGAACATCGCGTGCCGGACCACCAGCCGTGACTGCTCATACGCCTCGATCACCTTGCGCACCATCTCGGACCGAAGCGCGACGAGCGCGTTCTCGACCTCGGAGAAGACGATGACGCCGCCCGGCACGCTCCGGCCGGAAACCTGGGATGCCTGGCCGAACGCGTCGTCGGTGAGGGGAGCGCTGCCCAATCCGGCGTCCGGGCCCACGGGGGCGGGATCCCGGGGCGTGTGGCCGAGCTGTAGTTCCTCCACCGACCACTCAGCACCGCGGGCGACCGCGCCGATCGCGTCGAGCAGTCGCTTTGCCCCCTGCTCCTGAGCCCGGCAGATGGCTCGTGCTGCCGTCCGGGCCCGCCACAGCCCCACGATCAGGGCCGAGAGGACACCGGCCCCAACTCCGACCAGAAGGTGAAGCAGCCTGATGTGCCCAGGCACAGCGCACCACATGCCGACGGCCACGCACAGCACAAGGGCCACCATCAGGATCGGCGTAGACACCGCCTCCTGGACGTGGCCGTAGATCAGCTTCTCGTTCGGCGGCCGTCTCTGCCGTGCACGACGATGGCCGGATCGGCGGCGAGTCGGTAGCGCAGACATCGAAATCCTCGGGGGACGCAGAGAGGGAGGGCCACCGGGGAAGAACCCGCAGCCGCGACGGGGGACGCGCGGCTGGCCTGAATGCTCTTCACCCGGTGACCCGGTCTTTTGGCAGGACATCAGGCCGTCACCTCCGTCCCCGGCCAACACAGGCGGTCGGCTGGACAGAAAGAGGCCCCACAGGTCGCACCCAGAGCCCCTGAGACGGCTGGTGTCCTTGCTTCTACGGTTTCAAGACCCGCACGGTGGCGTCACGGTCAGCGGTGACCAAATTTTTCGGCTGACAGGAAGGGCTGTGACCTGCGCAAACAGCTCTACTGCCCGTGTTTTTCGGCATGTTGGGGCCTAGGAGCCTCACGATCTGGGGCGGTTTGCGAAACCGCGGGTCTACGGTGAGCCGACCACGACACACCCAGGGAGCAGCTACATGAGTGCGCCTCGATCAGCCAAGGACTCCAAGGCGGCGAGAGACGCCCTGCGGCGACAGATGACCGAGCTGGGCAGCCCCATGGCCGCCATCGCAGCGGAGATGCGTACCCAGTTCGGATTCCGGCCGCGGGAAGCCTGGCGTCACGCCCACGGCTGGTCACTGCAAGAGGTGGCCGACCGCCTCAACGACAGAAGCCAGCAGCAGGGCGAGGCAATCGCCGCAGAGACATCCGCCGTCAGTAAGTGGGAACGCTGGCCGGTCATGTCCACCCAGCGCCGGCCCACGATCCCGGTCCTACTCGCGCTCGCCGCCGTCTACGGATGTGGTGTGGATGACCTGCTGGACCTTCAGGACCGTGCGGAACTGCCCGCCTGGGAACTGAAAGTCCTCACCGGGATGACGCCCGCCGAAGCCGAGCCCAGCGGCGCCGAGCTGGTGAAAATGGCTGCGGACGAGTCCCTTACGTGGGCACGCTGGGCGGAGATCACCAACGTCGGCACCTTCTCACTCGAACAGCTGTGGGGGCAGACGCAGCTACTGGCCTCCCAATACCTTCAGCCGGACTCGAACCCCATCGCCCTGTTCGCCCGAGCCCGCGAACTGCGCGCCGAGGCCGGCCGGCTCCTGGGCGGCCACCAACACCCCCATCAGGCCAGCGAGCTCTACATGATCAGCGGCTATTTGTGCAGCCTGCTGGCCTGGATGTCCTCGGACCTGGGCCACGTCGCGGAAGCCGAGACACAGAGCGAGACGGCATGGCTGTGCGCAGAGCTGGCCCGCAGCGACACACTACGGGCATGGGTCCTGTCCGTACGGTCCAAGGTGGCTTTCTGGAGCGGACGACTCAAAGACGCCCTCCAGCACGCCCGCCGCGGAGCCTCCTACGCCCCCGGCGGCACCGTGGCGGTCCTGCTCGCGTGCCAGGAAGCCGACGCCTGGTCACAACTCGGAGCCGTCAACGAGGCACTGGACGCGCTCACCCGCGCCGAAGCCGCCCGGGAAGCCGTCACCGGCGCGGACGACATCGGCGGCCTGTTCGCCTGCACGCCCGCACGGCAGGACAACTACGCCGCCGCCGCACAACTGCGCATCGGCAGGCCCAGCGACGCCCTGGAATCCGCGGACCGCGCACTCGACCTCATCAACGCCCAGCCCGTACGGGCCTACGGCACCGTCGCACAGATCCACATCAGCCGCGCGGCGGCGTACCTGGATCTCGGTGAGCCCGACGGCGCATTCGAGGCGTTACAGCCGGTCCTCACGCTCTCCCCGGACCGGCGCTTGGCCCCGGTCGCCGACCGGCTGACGGAACTCGGCGCCGGCCTCGGCCAGCAGCGCGGGGCGGGCAGGGCCGTCGTGGGCCTTCGCGCTGCGATCGACGAATTCGGACGAGACTCCGCCTCCCGGCGTCTTGCGGCCCTCTCGCCAGGGCACGGCGGCGCCTGATTGGATCACCGCCATGACGACTGAACCCACCGGCATGCGCAATCACTGGTGGTGGCGACCCGGCTGGAACGTGGGCCGCCGCTTCTACACCTGGCACTTGACCTTCGAGGGACAGCACGACGTTCACCGGCTCGCCGCCGAATACCGCTCCGCCCTCGCCCCCCTGGAATCGGCGCTCACGCTCATCCCCGATCAGTGGCTGCACCTCACCATGCAGGGCATCAACTTCATCGACGAGATCGAGGAGAAGGACGTCGAGGCCGTCGTCGCAGCCGCCCGCCCCCGCCTGGCCGCGATCCCCGCCTTCGACGTCCAGTTCGGGCCGGCGACCATCGACCCCGAAGCGGTCCTGCTGGCCGCTCAGCCCAGCGAACCGGTACGAGCCGTACGCAACGCCATCCGCGCCGCCATCGGCGACGTCCTCAGCGACGTACCCGAGCAGGCCGACGGCTTCACGCCACACATGTCCGTCGCCTACTCCGCCACCGACGGGCCGAAAACCCCCGTCGTCGACGCTCTGGCCGCACTTGACGCGGAGCCCGCGCGTGCACGCATCACCACGGCAGAGCTGATCGTCATCCATCGGGACAACCAGATGTACGAGT
>CBFHCJ010000709.1:0-3511 GCA_965654005.1 uncultured Streptomyces sp.
CAGGACATCACACCGTACCCTGAGCGGATCACCGAGGCCACCTAACGAAGCCCTATTAGGTCTATGTGACGAGTTCGATTCGGGCTGGGGTCGGGTGCCAGTCCCGGGCTGCGCCGCTAGTGTTGGCCGATCAGCCACGATCACGCGCATGACGTTCCCGGCCGGCGCGGCCTGCCCGACGCATCCCTGTGGAGCGGATGACCAACCCAGGTGTCATGGGTGCACCCGAGGAGAGCGATGCCCAGCAGCGGCTATACGTACCTGTGCGAGTTCCATGCTTCCCGGTACGACCTGCGCACCGGACACCCGCTCGACCCGCCGGCGACACGTCCCGTCCCTGTGTATCCGGTGCAGATCGAGGACGGATGCGTGTACGCACTCGTGGTACCGCGGGGTGAACGGTGACGCAGGCGCCGGACGATGCCACTGCGGAGCGGGCCGATGCCGCACGCAACCGCGCCCGACTGTTGGAGGCGGCCGCTCGGCTGGTGGCCGACCAGGGAGCAGAGCATGTGACGATGCACGAGGTCGCGCAGGAGGCCGGGGTGGGAAAGGGCACGCTCTTTCGCCGGTTCGGCGACCGCACGGGACTCCTGCTGGCCCTGCAGTGTGACGCCGAGGCGGAATTCCATGAGGCGTACACCTCCGGTCCCCCTCCCTTGGGACCGGGCGCGCCGGCGAGAGACCGGCTGACGGCATTCGGTTGCGCCCTGTTCGAGCGCATCGCCGACGATGCGGACCTGGGTGCCGCGCTGGCACGCCAGGTCTCCCTCGAACGGCGCCATGCCTCGGACGCCGGCCGGGCCTTCCACCACCACGTCGCGTCCCTCTTGAGGGAAGCGGGAGTCGAGGGCGATCACGACATGCTCGCCCATGTCATGCTCGCTTTGACGAACTTCGAGACCGTGGACTATCTGCGCGACGAGTGTCAGGTCACCAGCGCACGGCTGCAGGCCACCTGGGTGGACCTGGTACGGCGGGTGACCGGAGCCGATGAACGAGAACGCCGGACCTCCGAACCATAACCGGTACAGCCTCGGCCGAGGCAGCACTTATGACCGGGTGACAGGTCGAGTCCGAGTCCGAATGCTCGCTCGGGCTTTTCAGACGCGTACCGCGCCCTGCACGACGTCAGCCCCTTCGCCGTAAGGGAGACGACCATTTCGTCCGTGCCGGACAGGCACTTCTGCGCCCTTGTCGAAATGCGGTGAAGGGGGAGAGCCTTCGGTTGTCATGTGCCGGGGGCGCTGAGGAAGGAGGAAGCCGGCAGGTTCTGGGCGGCGGCCCAGGAGGCGAGGATACGCAGCCGCTCGTGGGTGGGGGAGCCGGGGGCGGCGGTCCAGACGGTCAGGTGCTGGTCCGGATCGGCGTTGGCGGTGTAGGTGTCCCAGTCGAGGACGAGTTCGCCGACGACCGGGTGGTTGAGGGTCTTCGTGCCCACGGTGCGGGCGGCGACGCGGTGATCGCCCCACCACTTGGCGAACTGCTTGTCGCGCGTGGACAGTTCACCGACCAGCTCGATCAGACGTGGGTCTTCGGGGTATTTCGCGGCCTCCATCCGAACCTGGGCAACGGCGATCTGCGCCGAGGTCTCCCAGTCGGCGTACAGGCTGCGCATCTCTGGATCCGTGAAGATGATCCGCGGGTAGTTGCGGTGCTTCTCCGGGATGCGGGAGGAATCGGTGACCAGCGCGGCGGCCAGCGCGTTCCAGGCCAGGATGCCGCCGCGGCGGCCTTGCACGATGGCCGGGGTGGCGGTGAGGTCGTCCAGAACGCGCTGCAGCTGCGGCTGGACCTTCTGTACGCCGCGCCGCCGGGTGCGGGTGGTGGTCTTGCCCGCGAGTCGGAAGAGATAGCCCCGCTCGTCGTCGTCCAGATGGAGTACGCGGGCGAGGGTGTCCAGTACGGGGGCGGACGCCCGCATACGGCCCTGCTCGAGCCGGGTGTAGTAGTCGGTGCTGATGGAGGCGAGCTGGGCGACCTCCTGACGGCGCAGTCCGGCGACCCGGCGGGGCCCGCCCGTATCCGGCAGTCCGACCGTGCGCGGGCTCAGCTCCGAACGGCGCCTCTTGAGGAATTCTCCCAGCTCATTGAGGGGGATGCTGCTGGTCATGTTCCCCAGCATGGCACCGATCGCAATCCGGGAAGGGGGGAGGGTTTCCTCCCTGGATGTTTCTTTCCCGGGATGAGTTTCTCCGCTTTTCGCGCCTGCGTCCGCGTGTGAGCCTCGATGGAGAGCAGCCGGGAGCGATGCACATGGTGCAGTCGCTTTCGGACTGCCGCCGGAACCCCTCGCACCGAAAGAAGCACCCTCATGCGCGGAGCAGTCATTCACGCCCCCGGCGACGTCCGTTTCGAGGAGCGCGACGACCCGAAGATCAACCACCCGACCGATGCGATCATCCGCACCGTCGTCACGTGTGTGTGCGGCTCGGACCTGTGGGCCTACCGCGGAGTGGACCCCGTCGGGGAACCGCACCCGATGGGCCACGAGTACGTAGGTGTCGTCGAGGAGGTCGGCAGCGAGGTCACCTCGGTCAAGCCGGGGCAGTTCGTCATCGGCTCCTTCGCCACCTCGGACAACACATGCCCGAACTGCCGTAACGGCTATCCGTCCAACTGCGTGCACCGTGAGTTCATGAGCACCTGCCAGGCCGAGTACGTCCGCGTCCCACAGGCCCAGGGCACCCTCGTCGCCACCCCCGCGCACCCGGCCGACGAGTTCCTCCCCAGCCTGCTCGCCCTGTCCGACGTCATGGGCACCGGCTGGTACGCCGCCAAGGCCGCCGAGGTCGAGCCCGGCTCCACCGCCCTGGTCGTCGGTGACGGCGCGGTCGGCCTGTGCGGCGTCATCGCCGCCAAGGAGCTCGGCGCCGAGCGCATCATCGCCATGAGCCGTCACGAGAACCGGCAGAGGCTCGCCCTGGACTTCGGCGCCACCGACATCGTCACCGAGCGAGGCGAAGAAGGCATCGCCCGCGTCAGGGAACTGACGAACGGCGTCGGCGCCGACAGCGTGCTGGAGTGCGTCGGCACCTCCGAGTCCATGCGGCAGGCGCTGCACTCCACCCGCCCAGGCGGCAACGTCGGCTTCGTAGGCGTCCCGCACGACATGGCGTTCGACGGCCAGGAGCTGTTCTTCTCCCACGTCGGCCTGCGCGGCGGCCCGGCTCCCGTACGCGCCTACCTGCCCGACCTCATCAGCCGGGTCCTCGACGGCCGCATCGACCCGGGCAAGGTCTTCGACCTCACCCTGCCCCTGGAGCAGGTGGCCGAGGGCTACAAGGCCATGGACGAGCGCCGCGCCATCAAGGCCCTCCTCAAGCCCTGACCTGACATCGAGCAGATCCATCGCCGGGTGCGCCGAGCTCGGCGTACAGCGCTGTCGACGCCGACATTGCTCCGGCCTGGCTGCTGCACAGCCCGGTCGTCACCGCCACGATCATCGGCCCCCGCGCCCACGCGGCTCCCCGGCTCCCCGATCACCACGGCCACCGCACCATTGCGGCGC
>CBFHCJ010000710.1:0-3496 GCA_965654005.1 uncultured Streptomyces sp.
CGTTGACGGCGACGCGCACCGATTCACGCCCAGCGGGCGTGGCCGGCCCGCTCGTGTTCTGGCCCACCTTTCTCCTCCTGCTCGCCGCGGCGACCTGGGGAACGTGGAAGACGTACTGGTGGTGGAAGCACCGGGGCGCCGACGGCGCCGACGGGATGGCGACCCGGGCCCAGCTGGAGAAGGCCATGGGCGAGCAACAGGCCCTCTCCCGTGCCGGATCGCTGCGTCCCACGCTCTCCGCGCAGAACCCCAAAGCCATCACCATCCGCGACGTCGCCGTCTACATCGGCAGCGCGGACCCCTCGGAAATCCATCTATGGATCACGATCGAGGAGTCGATGATCCTGGTGGCCCCGCCGCGCGAGGGAAAGACCTCCCAGATCATCCTTCCCGAGATCCTCGAATTCCGCGGAACGGTTCTCGCCACCAGCAGCAAGACAGATGTCCTCTACAACACCGCACTTCTGCGGCAGGAACACGGCCCTGTCTGGGTCCTGGACCCGACAGGGCTGTCCGGCTGGCCGAATCAGCTGCGCTGGCCGCTGACCGCAGGCTGCGAGGAATACCAGGTGGCGCGCAAGCGCGCCGAAACCCTCGCAGCAACCACAAAAAGCGAAGAAGGGACAAAGAATGGCGGTTATTTCGCGCTCAACGCGAAAACCCTTATTACCTGCTGGCTGCATGCCGCAGCCCTCCACAACCGGCCCGTCCTCGACGTGCTGGCCTGGGCAACGGACCCCGACAACCGCGAGGCTGTCGACCTTCTGGCAGCGAAGGGCAAGCATCTGCTCGCCGCCGCGCTCGCCGGCCAGCACGCCGCGGCCGAGGAGGAACGATCCGCCACCTGGAGGACCGCAGAGCAGTCATTCATCGCGCTCTATGACGAGAAGGTTGCCGAGATCTTCGCCCCCCAGGGGGACGTGGAGGTCTTCGACATCGAAACCTACCTCCGACAGTCAGGAACGCTGTTCCTGATCGGCGAGGACGAAGAAGGCAGCGCATTGGCACCGCTCAATGCGGCCTTCGCCAAAGCAATGTTCGACACCGCAAAGAGGGTTGCGGCCCGCAGTCCCAATGGGCGTCTCCCGATTCCGCTCGGCTGTTTCCTGGACGAGCTGGCCAACGTGGCTCCTCTGCCGGAAATTCCGAGCCTGATGAGTGTCAGCGGATCGCAGAACATTTTCATCATGGCCGTTCTTCAGGGCTATGCCCAAGCGGAGGAGCGCTGGGGTGCCCTGGGCGTGCGGAAGATGTTCGCCAGCGGCACGGTGAAGGTCTTCCTGGGCGGTATCAGCGACCCCGAGGAATTGAAGTCCTACAGCTCTCTCGCGGGTGAATTCGACGAGGACGTGGAGACGGTCTCCGATGACGGGGACCGGGTCTCGGTGTCCACGTCGGTGCGCCGCCGTGCGGTGGTGGAGCCTGCCACGATCCGGATGATCCCGGAGCGCGGCGGGATGGTGTTCCACCGCCGTACCCCCGCCACGCTTGTCACGTTCGTCCGTGCCCACGAGGGGCCTCGGTCGGCGGAGATCAAGGAAGCCACCCGCAGGGCGCACGAGATGGTCGACGACCGCGTCCGGCTGGAGAAGGCGGGCGGCGGCCATGGCTAGCGGCTTCGACGACATCTTCGCCGAACTCACCAACATCAACGCCGAGCAGGTGCTTCTCAGCGAGCGGGTCAAGCTGCTGGAGGAGCAGTTGGAGGCCGGTGGATCCGGCAGCGGGGAGGCTGACGGGGAGCAGGAACGCCCGGTCGGTGCCCCGGTGCGGTGGCACGAACTCGACGCCGAGGAACGCGCCGTGCTCTGGCCTCAGTTCGTCCGCTGGGTGATCTGGGTCGCCGACCGGTACGAGATGACCACGGATCAGTTGCCCAGACAGTGCTGGTGGAAGCACGGCGCGGTCGTCGAGGAACTCACGGCGCTGTGGACCTCCCACGAGTCGGCCTACGCCAGCGGGGAGGACGGGGGGTCAGCTCCGTACCTGTGGCAAGACGCCCTCGCCCGGGCCGTGGAGCGGATGGGCCGGTTCTGGCTCGGCGCGTGCCGAAACGGCCAGCACCGGGCTCGCCACCGCGATGCCACCTGGGATGGAGACGCGAACTACCTCGCCCTGCTCCTGGCCGCCGAAGGCCCTGAGCCCGACGGCGATGCACCAGACCCGCGCGGCGACGACCAGCCCGATCCGGATGAGGACGGCAGCGGATGACGACACGAGCCGGGAGCCAGACATGGCCATGAACAGGTACGGGCGCGCCGCCCTGGCCCATTGGCGCGAGCATCTGCCCGGCCGGTACGGGATGCTGCCGGACCCGCTGGCGTATTTCACCCGCCTTGGGGAGAAGGCCGAACGGCAGGCCGGGGAACTGACGGACGCGATGGTCCTCGCGGGCACGCCCGTCGGCGGTGAGACCGGTGAACAGCGCTCCCGACGGCTCCTTGCGGTCCAGGACGAGGCCGAACAGGTCGTGCTTCGCGAGCTGATCCGCCCGTCCGCTGCTCCTTCCCCGGACGGCACCGCCGCCGCCCGAGATCTCACTGTGCCGCCATCCCCTATCTGACCCAGCCCACCAGCAGCCCGTTGGGGCCCCGATGCACACAACTGCCCTTTTCGACGTTGGGAGCAGGCGTTGAGTACACCGCAGCAGCCCGCCGACGACAATTCGATCAACGACAGCGGCTTCCTGCCCGGCCTTGACTTCGGTGACCAGGCCCCTCCGGCGCGGGGAGGGGCTGCGGCACGCCCGGACGGCACGGTGGCGGGAGAGGATGAGACGGGGCACCCGGTCCCGTCCACCAGGTCCAACAGTGCCGAGCAGGCAGGAGAGTTCGACGATGAACCGGTACGGCGCACAGGCGATGACACACTGGAAGGAGCACAAACCTCAGGCGTTCGGGGAGCTGGAGAACCCGGAGGAGTTCTTCGCGGAACTCGGGGAGGAGATCTCGACGGAGATCGAGACCCGAGCCCGGGACCTGGCGGGCCAGGAGCCGGACGGGGAGGGATACCTGCAGCGCCTGCAACGGCTGAACACCTCCCGTTTGACAGCGGAGGGCGAAGTGCTGAGGGAGAGGGTGCTCCTGGACGTGGAGCCGGACCAGGAGTAGCACGGCCCGGGCCCCGTACGGAGCGGGAGCGGGTCGCCGCGAACATCGCGGCTGTGCACATCGTGCTGCGGCTGAGGGCGGAGAACAGGCCGGCCACCGATGCCGAGCGGCAGGTGCTCCAGCAGTGGACAGGCTGGGGCGCCACCCCGTACCTGTTCGACGAGCGCAAGAAGTTCGCCGCCACGTTCGCGGCCGAGCGCGTCCATCTGCGGGACATCCTGTCGGACGACGAGTACGCCAAGGCCCGCACCTCGACCCTGAACGCCCACTACACCGACCCTGCCTACGCCCGCGTCGTGTGGCAGGCCCTGCAGCGGTTCGGCGTGCCGGCCGGCGCGCAACTGCGGGTGCTGGAGCCCGGCGTGGGCGCCGGGCGCTTTCTCGCC
>CBFHCJ010000711.1:0-3491 GCA_965654005.1 uncultured Streptomyces sp.
CGGCCTCGGTCGTCTGCCCACCCTCGATGGAATGCCCACCCCCGGTCGAACGCCCACCCTCCGCCGAGTCCCCGGTCTCCGCGGAATGCCCACCCGGCTTCGACTCCGACACCTCGGAGTCGTGGCCATCACCGGACAAGCCCCCCGAGAGCGCGTGCTGCATATCCTCGAAGGTGAACGGCTTGATGTCCACGTCGGGCACTGTGACGTGCTCCGTGCCACCCTCGCCGTGCAGGCTGTGCCCATGGCCGATCGCACCGCCCACCGCGCCCGCGGCGGCGCCCAACCCCAGGTTCTGCCCGGCGTCGAGAATCAGGTTGTTCAGTTCGGTCGCGCCCAGGCCGGTGAGGGCGCCAGTGGTGACATTGCCGATGAAGGACGTGGCGAACTTAGGTGCTACCAGCCGAATGCCGTGCGACAGCACCCCACCGAGCGCCCCGCCGAGCGCGCCCATCTCGACCGCGCTCAAGGTTGACTTCGCGTCCCAGTGCTTCCGGTCGCCCTTGAGGAACTGGAGGACCTGGACCGCCGAGTCCATGCCGACCATCATCACGACGGACGACAGGACCGCGGTGAACAGCTCCCGCAGGATCGACTGGATGGCGTAACGGCCGAGAGTGATCACCGTCGGAACGGCCGCCGCGCCGAACAGGGTCGACGTCAGATAAGCGATCTCGGCAGCCATCCAGGCCAGCTGCAGGATGATCATGTACTTGGCGTACTCGATCTCCAGCGCGATGTTCTCTGCCAGGACGGCGAGTTGCTCAGCCGACTCCGCCAGCACGGGGAGCGTAGAGCCCAACTGGTTGACGAACTCTCCGAACTGCTCTGCCGGAGCCCCTGCCAGGCTGGCGAACGTGGCAGACGTCGCCGAATCGAGATCACCGACGAGCTGGTTGATCTCCTGCGCCGCCTGATCCCAGATCGCGCCTAGTTCAGCGAGCTTGTCCTCGTTCCCCTGCGGAAAGTCCTGACCGACCGTGATCTGGGCGATGGGCTCAAGTTCCGGTGGAATCATGATGGCCATGGATCACACCCCTTCCACCGATGTACGAGCGCTCAGCCCCGAGTGGTGCCGTGCGAGCCGCCCTGGGAGCCGCCCTGCGTGCCCGTCCCCTGGTGAGAGCTCGTGGGGGTGTCGCCCCCACTGATGAGGCGATGGGCATTCGCCACGTTCTGGTCCTCGGTCTGGGCGAACCCCTTCGCCATGGTCTCCAGGCCGTCGGCGGTGCTTTCCAGCACATCGACGACCCCGCTGAGGCCCTTGAACATCTCGTCGCGCGGATTTGTGTACTGGTTGGCGAAGGCCTGCCCCATCGGGTCGTCTCCCCAGCACTCCCCGAGCGAGCCCAGCCCCGACTGCAGCCGGGAGATGACCTGCTGCAACTGGTCCGAAAAGGCACGCACGTTGGGAGCGTTTCTCGCCAGCGCCTCAGGATCGACCGCGAAGTAGTCGGACATCGCAGACCTCATTCTCACTTCGTGCTATGGGAAGAACGCTTGCGGAGGATCCCTCAGCCGACCGGCGGCCGGCCGATCCGTGGACCACTCGCCCCCCGACCCGGACGGCCGTTCATGATGAACTCCCGTACCTCGTCCGGCATCGGCGGTGCCTCCGGTAGCAAACCGCCGAGGTCGGCCTTGCCCTGCAGGAGATCGCCGGCCGATATTCCTTCCGGGAGATGACCGGACAGCACCTCGGCCACATCCGCCATGGCCTTGCTCCGCGCTTTCTCCATGGTGGTCAAGAGCAGTTGCGACAGCTCCACGGGAGTCATCCGCTTGTACGCGCCCGTCGGGAACGTGATCTCAGTGACCTCGCCCTGCGCGTTGACGGTGACCTTGAGAGCCTGCCGGGGTGCTGTCACACTCGCCTTGACCTCGCGCATCCTGCTCTGCAGTTCGCCGACTTGCGCCCGCTCCCTGCGATAGGCGCCCAGCAGTTCTTCTATGTGCTGGTCGTACGGACTGGACACCCTGTCTCCTCACATACCCGGCTCGCTGGGCAGCGCACCCGCGTCCACCCCACGCGGACCAGGTTCATCGGGAGGTCAGAAAAGCAGCTTCTCCCGGCCCTTCGAAACGGCCGTCAGCCGTTGTTGACCCAACGGACATCAAGATCTGCCCGAACGAACCCGAGGTGGCCTGATTCCGCCGTCCGTCAGCCGCCTCCACCAGCGCTTCTGACGTGGCCCGGTCGGCTTTCCGGGCCAGGCCGCGAACACGACGAAGCTCCCTGCCACTGCCACGGTTGTCAGCCCGTACGCGGCAGGGAGCTTCGAAGAACCTGACCCAGCCCGAGAGATCTCAGCCTCCGGTCACCCCGGCCGGTCAGCCGAGTATGTCGGAGAAATCGTCACCGGCACCCCACAGATGGGCCCCCTCCTTCAACAGATCGGCGATGCCTCGGCTCTTCTTCTCCTCCTCGTCCTCGTCTCCGTCCGCGCCCGCCATCGGGAGCGCACCGTTCACGGAGCCGACTTCGTCCTCGTCGCGGGCCGAAACCCCCTCCCCGCAGAGCATGCCCGCGTATCCCGCGGCCATCGGCATGCCCTCAGCGGATGCTTCCTTGGCAGCCGAGCGGTCGGGCCGCCAGGTGGCCAGGCTGGGACCGGCTACGGGCTCGGCCGGTTCCCCGGCCTCCGCCGGGGGAGACAGCAGACCGAGTCCGGCGGCGAGGATCGCGCCGCCCTGGTCGGCGGCCCAGCCCTCTTCGTCGGCCATGGGCACCGTGGCGGCCTCGTCGGCTCGCCCGTCCTCGTCGCCACCGACTCCGGCGCCGGACGCCGCGCCGTCCTCCTCGCCGGCCCACCCGTGCTCGTCGCTGATGACGTACTTGGGCAGGTACTCGTCATCCTCCTCGTCCTCGCTGCCGCGCCCGCCGATCGGCCACAGGACAGCCGGGTCAACGGCCTCCCAGGCGCTGGTGTCCTCCGCGACAGCGCTGGGAACGACCGCGACGCGATCCCCGGGCTGCTCCTCCGGCGCCCCTCCCGCCCCGGGCTGTGCGCCGATCAGGGAGGCCCCGCCGGCCGCGGTGCCCTGCGTCTCACTCGGCAGATCCCCGTTGCCCGGATCGGCCCAGGACGTCTCGGTACCCGACAGCAGCCCCGAAGCGTCCGACCGCTCCTCGCCACGGTTGGAGGCACCGCCGGGCATGCCGAGCGGCGGCATCGCGCCACCTGCCGAACCCGCTTCTCCGGCGCCCGCCATCTCTCCGGCACCGGCGTCACCAACACCTGCCTCACCGGCACCGGGCTCGCCATCGCCAGACCCCGAAACCGCCGAGGGCGTCGCAACGCCGTTTGCGGCGAGGCCCGCCTCGGTCGGAATCGGTATCGGAACCGGGATCGGAGTCACCGAATGGTCGTGCTTCTCATCCGTCGATACCGGTGTTATCCCACCGGCGGCAGCGGTCGGCGGCAGTGCCTCACCGGCACCAGGCAAGTTGAGACCGGGACCACCCGCGGCCGTCCCGCCCACCGGCGAAA
>CBFHCJ010000712.1:0-3488 GCA_965654005.1 uncultured Streptomyces sp.
CTGGTTGAACGCCAGCGTGCCCTTGTCGGTGGACTCGCCGAGGACGAGCGAGCACCGGCGCCTACGCCTGCTTCGCCGCGTGCGCGGCGGCGGTGGCGTACGGGATCTATCTGATCGTGTCCTGACACCGGACTCACCAGCTCCCTCAGGAGCACGCTTTCAAGCCCTCGTGGCGACTCTGGTCACCGCGGGGGCTTTTACTTTTATCCCTTTTATGCCGATTTGCGCCTTACGCGAACTTCGTTCTACGGTCGACACCGCACTGCGACCTCGTCGAAGAGACATGTGTCAGACCGCCAGCCCTCTGGCCGCTCACGCCGAAGTCACCTAGTCTATCGGTGAGTTCCTACTCGACGTCGGCCGCTCGACCAGTCGTAAGACGACACGCAGCAGGGAGCGACATGGCCAGGGACATCGATCCGAGCCTGAATCGACGCAGGCTCCGCATCGAGCTGCGGAAGGCGCGCGAGCAAGCAGGTATCACGCAGCGCGAGGCCGCAGACGCCCTGGAGTGGTCCCTTTCGAAACTGATCCGGCTGGAGGCCGGGACGGTCAGCCTCAGCGTCACGGACCTGCGCGCGCTGCTGCAGCTGTACAACGTCATGGAGCCCCACCTGGTCACCGAGCTTGAGGACGCCGCCCGTGGCTCGAAGGGGCCTTCCTGGTGGGCCCCGTACAACGACATGCTGGCGCCCCAGTTCGCGCAGTACCTGGGCTACGAGAGCGCCGCCGCCTCGATCCGCACCTACCACCCGGTCGTCATCTCCTCGCTGTTCCAGACCGAGGACTACGCGATGGCCCAGCTCGCGCCGCGCGAGACCGCGGAGGGCGCCCGGCGCGCGGCGGAGCTGCGCACCACCCGGCAGGAGCGGGTCTTCGACGGCGAGCAGGGCCCCAAGGTACAGATCGTGCTGGACGAGGCCGTAATCCGGCGCGTCATCGGCGGTCCGGGAGTGATGCGGCGGCAGCTGGAGCACCTCAAGACGATGGCCCAGCACCCGAGGGTCACGATGAGGCTCCTGCCGTTCTCGGCGGGCGCGCACTACAGCATGGGCAATTCGTTCATCCTGCTCGGCTTCAAGGACGACGACGACCTGCTCTACCTCGAAGGCCCCAGGGACAGCGTGTCGAACCGTGACGACCTGGACCTGACGGCGCGCTACCAGGAGTGCTTCGAGGACATCAGCAACAAGGCGTACGACGGCGACCGGATGGTCGAGCTGATCGACGCGGTCAAGGAGAGTCTCGACAACACCTGACCCGGGGGGACGGACCGGGCGGACAACGGGGAGGGCCCATGACGGTCTTCGGGTTCCTTGAGTGGTGCAGGCGGCTGCACCCGATACGTTTCGTCGTGGCGGGGGAGCCTCCTGCCGTCCCCCCGGAAACCGGCGACACGACAGAAGACGGTTCCGACGGTCTCGACGACGTCGCGCTCAAGGCCGGCGCGATGCAGCGTCGGGACTGGGCCGAGGCCCTCATCGACGTCGAGAACGCCCGGGTGGACGGCGAGATACCACTCCTGGCGGTCCGTCTGCTGCTGGGCACGGCATGCGGCAGCATCCTGCTGTTCAGCCTCGCGGTGTCCGCCCGCGTGGCGCCCAGCCTCGGGTTGGGCGCCCTGACCCCACTGACCACCACGGTGCTGGGTGCGCTCGGCGCTGCCGTCGTCACCGCCCTGGCAGCGAGCGCGGGCAGGGCCCTGCGCGGTCGGTCGTCAGGGGTGCGCACCCCCGAGGTCAACGGGTCTGCGACCCCCGCGGACGAACCGCCGCCACAGCCCGATCCAGAACACGGAGCCGCTCCGTGACCGGGGTGAGGCCCCACCACAGGCCTGCGCAGGCGGCGGCGACGACCGTCACCACCAGCCAGACCAGAGCCCGCGCCGGGGAGCCCGGTACGAGCAGCGCCGCCAGGGCACCGATCCCGACAGCGAACACCCCTGTCGTCAGTGAGAAAAGTGCCAGCGGAGCCGCCGCCGCCAGAGTTGGGCGCGGCGTGTGGGAACCCCCCGCGCGTGCCGAGACTTCTTTGGCCCTGTCCCCCATCTGGGTCCCTCCCGTCCTCTGGACGGATCTTCAGAAACCGTCCACTGCCGGGTTCTCAAGTCCAGCCAGCAAACCACACCATGCAGCACCGCGAAAGACGAGCACCTGGCCTTCGCGCCGTTTCGAGTCACGCACCAGAACCTGCGCCCCCTCGACGGCCATCTCCACGCAGTTGTCCGCATTCCCTCCTGAATGACTGCTCTTGCGCCACATCAGCCTCGACGACTCCCTGCCGATCACACCGACCTCCTTCTGCCCCAAGAGTCAGCGCACCGACACAGCGTCCTCACCGTGACGCACCCGAGCGCCGTGTCCCACCGCTGCCCTCGGCAACGCGGGCTCGGCCACACCAGGTTCGTCTCCCCGCAACGAATCACCCAATGCCGCTCGTCGGCGCTCACCGCATTCGCACTGTCGTTCCCTAAGTGTTCCCAGCTTCGGCGCTCGGAAAGAGCCGAGAAACCGCCGTTTCAGGCGGCTGACGATATTTCAGCGGTGTGGGGCTGAGCACACCGCAGCTTCGCAGGTCAAGAGCAAGTTGACGGGTGGTCCGGGGCCGTGGTGGACTGCCGGGGCCAGTACGGCGGCAGGAGAGGAAGCCGGTGCGAGTCCGGCGCGGTCCCGCCACTGTCACCGGGGAGAACTCCCCGGGAGCCAGGAACTCTCACCGCCGGTCTCGTCGAACCAGGGCGTGGACACCCTGAGTGAGGACATATCGCCATGCGCGGCTGCCGACCGAGGTTCAGTACCCGACTCCTGCCCGACCCCACGGCCGGCTGAGCCGATGGGTGCCGATCGCGTCTTCGCGTACGGCGCCGCCTCCGGCCTCCTCGGTGACCTGCTGCTCGGCGATCCACGCCGCGGGCATCCGGTCGCCGCGTTCGGGCGGGCCGCGGGCGCCGTGGAGCGGAAGCTGTGGCGGGACCACCGCGGGTGGGGCGCGCTGCACACCGCCGTGTGCGCCGGTGGCGCCGTGGCGCTCGGGGCTGTCGCCGCCCGCTCCGTACGTGACTCCCGTGCCGCCTCCGCGGCCCTGACGGCCGCCGCCACCTGGGCGGTCGTCGGGGGGACCTCGCTCGTCCGGGAGGCCCGGGCCATCGGGCGTGCCCTGGAAGCGGGCGACGTCGAGAGCGCTCGCGCACGGCTGCCGCATCTGTGCGGGCGGGATCCGCAGGCACTCGACGCCGACGGGATCGCGCGCGCCGTCGTCGAGTCCGTCGCCGAGAACACCTCCGACGCCGTGGTGGGCGCGCTGGTGTGGGGAGCCGTGGGCGGTGTGCCCGGGCTCGTCGGCTTCCGGGCCGTCAACACCCTCGATGCCATGGTCGGGCACAAGTCGCCCCGGTACCGGCGCTACGGGTGGGCGTCCGCGCGCCTCGACGACGTGGCCGGATGGCCCGGGGCGCGCCTCA
Organism: uncultured Streptomyces sp.; assembly: GCA_965654005.1. Taxonomy (GTDB): domain Bacteria; phylum Actinomycetota; class Actinomycetes; order Streptomycetales; family Streptomycetaceae; genus Streptomyces. The sequence goes on from CBFHCJ010000712.1 coordinate 3,461, forward strand.
CCGCCGTGCTCGCGGCAGCGGCGGGCCC
>CBFHCJ010000713.1:0-3480 GCA_965654005.1 uncultured Streptomyces sp.
GCAGGTAGAAGCCCTTCAGACAAGCCGCCGTGATCGACAACGCGGAGCGGCCGTATGGGCGCTTGCCGACCCGCCACGGCTCGCCGAGCGGCATACGGACCTCCGCGCCGACGATGCCCATGTACCGTTCCAGGTCCCGCAGTTGGACTGCGGCGAAGGTCAGGCACTCCCGCTCCAGCCACCGCAGATGGTCCACCAGCAGATACGCGTACGTCCTCTGTGTTCCCGAACCATCATGCAGACGCAGGAACCGGTCCGCCTCCGCATGGACCGTCCCCTCGGGCCACACGATCGTCCACGACCGCCGCCCGTCCTTCTGCTCGATCTGCTGGACCCTCAGGTCCCCGACCACCACGTGCCGTGCCACTCGTCCTCCGTACCGACTCCAGAACATGACAAACGTCCCGGACACGGTCGGTAAACAAGCCCGGGACGTGCTGGTCACAGTCCCAGACGGACATCACGGGCAGGACTACCTGCGGTCGGTAAACTCGACGACCACCGGCGCCCAGTTCTCGTCGACCCGCAACGAGTCGATCCGTCCGCCGTCGAATCCCCGCGAGTTCGCGATTTCTGAAGGTATCGAAATCTGAACTGTAGTTATTGTTGGGGGCTTTAGAGGCTCTCTGACCGTGGGTTCGTGGCGCCGGCCCTGCATCCGGCGACGCGAACCACACTGATGATCAGCGGTGGCCGCAGCCTTCCCGCAGCCGGCCCACCCACAAGATTACGGTCTACGGCTGGACGTCTACGGGGCGGACGAGGAAGGCCAGCGCGAGCATGGCGACGCGTCGGGCGCCGGCCTATTGGCCAGCCTGGACAATCCCGGCGTAGACGCGCAGGTCAGAGTGCCTGGTCGGCACCTTCCACCGACGGAAGGCGTCCATCCCACCGGATGGCCAGCCAGCCTCGTCCTGGTCGGCGACGAAGCGCACGACATGCTGCTGCACGTCGCTCAGGTCGCCGAAGGACTGCGGCGGTTCGGCGGGATCGTCCGGGAAAACCAGCCTGAACAGCGTCTTTGCCGTGTAGTACCTGTCGTAGAACGCCTCGACGCCCCTACAGGTAGCCAGGCCGACCAGCATGGCATCGACCGCCTGGAGTGTCGTGGCTTCGGATGTTTCGGCCAGGGCCATCGCCGCGAGACTCATGTAGGAGCCGCTCAGGAACGACATGGTCTCGGTCTTCTCAGGCGGCCGGGCGACGACCTGTGTCAGCACGTCGACGACGGCCGGGTCGGCGATGCCGAATCGCGTCAATGCGAAGGCGGAGGCCCAACGCAGCTCGACGATCGGGCTGTCCAGGTAGCGCCGGATGAAGGGGACGGTCGCCGGTTCGCCGAGCAGGCCGAGGGCAACGACTCCCGTCGCCGCCGCGCCGGGCGAGACTTCATCGGCGATGAAAGCCTTCAGGAGCGGAATCGACGTCGCCGCGGACTCGGGGAACCACGCCAGCAAGTTCGCTGTCTTGGCCCGCAGTTCAGGGCTGTCCGAGGTCAGCAGGACGGCGAGTGCGGGAAGTGCTTCGCGGACGGCGTCATACGAACGCACCACCGCTTCGGCGTCGATGAGCACTTGCGCGCAGCTCCCCTCGCGCTGTTTGCGCTGCTCATCGTCCGCCGCTTCGTCGATCCACTGAGCCCAGTCGTCGGCTTCGCCGCGTATATCCGCCAGGGAGGTGCGGTCTTCCCGAGGGTCATAGCCGTTCGGCAGATAGTTGTTGTCCAGCCCGATCGCGATGGCGACCAGCAGACCGACGAACCGATGCCTGTTGACCAATCTCGGGTCGAGTGCCATCCGCACAAGGAACGGAACGGTGTACACCGCAGCCTGCGATCGCGTGCCCTGGTGCACGATATGGTTCGCGAGCTGCGCACTCGGCGGGTACCGGCCCTCCCAGACCCCCGCCTGCATCGCCCGGAGGTGTCCGGGGACGTCGTCGGCCATGCCGTAGGAGTGCTGCAGCTGGGCCCAGGGCACATCGTCCAGGCCGGTGAGAGGGTCGTCATCCGTCACAGCAGCAGATCCTGGCATACCAGGATTCCGTCCTGCGATTCGAGTGGTCATGCGATCACCCACCCGGGGCGTCTTGAACATGTCCCGGAGGGCGACGATTTCGCGCTGGACGTTGTTGTCCGGGTCTCCGGTGCCGGGCACCTGCCGGTGCCCGGCACCGGAACCATGGCTGGTCGGCGGATGACGGCCGCGGGCCGTGCGGTACTGCTGGTGCCGCAGCGCGAGCGAGGGCCGGGCTCTCATCCGCGGCTCTGGCCACTTGCTGGAAGAAGTTCGCCAACTACTTCGAGGTGACGCGAGGCAGTCGCGGGGCTGGACCCGGCCCACGCCGCCTGGCGCTCCTGCCGCGAGGCCGCCCGGATCCTCGCCCAACTGGTCGTCACCGCCGACCCGTTCGGCCCCGGCCCTCAGCACACCGAGGAGGATGGTGAGCCGGACCTGGGGCGCCGCGCGCTCCAGGAGGCCGAGGCGTGCGGCGACGCGGACGCGGTGTTCCTCGCGTTGCAGGCGCGCGGCACCGAACTGACCGGGGCACGCTATGTACTGGAGCGGCTCTCCCTCGGCGACCGGGCGGTGCGGCTGGGCCGCGAGGCGGGCAGGCCGGAGTACGCGGCCTGGGGCCACCTCTGGCGGCTGGGCGCGCTTGCCGAACTGGGCCGCCGAGTGCCCTACGACGCCGAACTGGCCGCGTTCGCGGTCGCCGTCGATCAGCTGCGCGAGCCGCTGTGGACCTGGCGGCTGACCCTGGTGCGCACGTCCGTCGCGCTCTGCGAGGGCCGACTGGACCGGGCCGCCGAGCTGATGGCCGAGGGGCAGGAGCGCGGCCGACGCGCCGGGCACGAGGCGGCCGACTTCTTCCACCTCATCCATGCCGAGGCACTCGCACAGCTGACCGGAGTCTCCTCGATCACCGTGTCCACCAGTTCGAAGTCCACGATCTGTGTCAACTCGCCCAAGTGGCCGGGCGCGTATATACCCCCGGCCGCCTCGACCGTGCGTGTGATGACAGACTTCTCCTGCAACGGGACTCCCGATGATCTTCTTGCTAGGCACAAGCTGATCTATCAGGACGTCCCGTTGCGTCATTCACCAGGGCTTGACCTGCGACTCAACACTCAAACGCAACGGTGTTGACTCCCAGACATGAACAAGATCTTGGTCGATCCGTGTTCTACCAGGAGTCGCGCTGACTGCTTCCTGCCCCTTGACGGCGCAGCCTTGATCGTTAACTTCCCGGCATTGCAACTAGTAGGGCTTCGTTAGGTGGCCTCGGTGATCCGCTCAGGGTACGGTGTGATGTCCTGTCAGGTGTGACACCTGAGGAGATGGCCGAGGTTCGTCCGCGCCTAGAGGCGTTCGCGGCAGAGATGCTCGGCACGCTGAAGCGCCGGGACCAGCGAGCCAAGGGCGTGAAGTTCCCCCAAGGCCGGGTAGTTAAGGTTTCCGGCCGGGGTGCAAGGCAGGA
>CBFHCJ010000714.1:0-3480 GCA_965654005.1 uncultured Streptomyces sp.
GTGGCGGCGCGCGCCATTTCGGCGAAGTACGCGAACTCGGTGAAGGTGAAAGGTTCACCCCCGTATGTCGTCACGGTCAGGCCGATGAGTCCCGACTTGCCGGTACGGAGTGTTCGGGCCGCGGCCGAGGGCCGGTAGCCCAGCCGGTCGGCGACCTCGCGGACATGGCGTCGGGTGGCGTCGGGGAGCCGGCCCTTCCCATTGAGGGCGTCGGAGACGGTCGTGATGGAGACCCCGGCCGCCGCGGCCACGTCCCTGATGCCCGCCCGGCCCGGCTGGCTGCCTCGACGTGAGGTTTCCGCGCGGCTCACCTGGTGCTTCCCTGCGTGCGGGTCGTCCGCAGAGCGCTATCGTCGGTGGTCGGGGAGGTGTAGCGACTGGAAGTGCCGTGCTTCGCGCCGCAGTTCGGGCCGGTGATCCAGGCCATGAGTTTGCTCCTGATGTGTGTCGGGGTGGTCAGTACTTCTTGCGCCGGCGCGCGAGACGCCAGCGGTAGAGGGGGCTCGGCACGCGGTTGGACTTCCGCCGGTTGTGCTGGCGGCAGAGCAGCTGGCCGTTCCGCAGCTCAGTCGCCCCGCCGCGGCTCCAGGGGTATATGTGATCGGCCTCGGTTCCCGGTGCCGGGCACCGGAACCAGAGGGGCGGTTTGTGCTCGCACCGGCCGTTGGCCTGACGGATGAGTTGCTGCTTCTGGGGCCAGCTGAAGAGCCGGGTGGGATCACGCCAGCGCCGCTTACGGCCAACGCCGGCGGCGAGGCACAGGATGCCGAACGCGGCAACGGCCAGGCAGGCGAGCAGCACAGTCGGGGCAGGCAGCATGGCGCTCAGTGCAGGTCGTTGCCGATGGAGATCAGCTCATGCCTGGCCGCCCAGAGCAGGTCCTCGGAGTCGATGACCGTGACGAGACGGGCCTTGCCGAGGCAAAGGTTGGCCCTTCGGGGCTCACGATGTCCTGCGCCGGGGTCGGGATCGGAGACGATGCGGTACTGGGGCATGGTCGAGGGCTGCTTTCTGTACAGGAACGCGTGAGCCGGACAGCGAACCGCCGAGGAGACCGGAGTGGCTCCTCTGCGGTTCGGATGGGGGCGTCCTCAGAAATCGATGGAGTACTTCGGGGGACGGCGCAGGATCACCGCGGCGGCACGCAGGTCCTTCTCGTCGTCGGGCGACCTGTCGTCCTCGTCACGGAGGTCGGTGAGCGTGAAGGCACCATCCGGGAGCTGGTAGCCGTCCTCGGACGGGACGGCGTCGCGCATGCGGAACCGCAGCCCGGTGCCGGTGTCCCAGTCGTTGATGGTCTGCAGGCTGTCGCTGTTGAACAGATCGACACGGCCATCGAAGACGTCGGTGTCGCCGTTCTTCCAGGTGATGTGGGCCTCGATCCGCGGGCCGGCGTGCTCACTGCGCTTGATGTTCAGGTCACCGATCACCTCAGCGAACGACTCGCCCAGGCGCAGCTCGAAGGCGATCGCCCGCAAGTGGTCGAAGTTGATGTCGTACTTCCGGGAGAAGTCGACGATCTCGGCCACCTGCTTCTCGGCCACTCCGGGCACCTGGTCGCGCAGGTAGGTGGCCACCGTCTCGGGCTCGGGGTAGGAAAAGCGCATGTGGTAGTGGAAGCGGCCGGGGCGGTTGAGCATGTAGTCGTTGACGCGGTGCAGCTCGTTGACCGACAGGACGTAGAGGCGCTTCGTCGTGCTCAGCCCGTCGAACAGACTCAGGAACTGGTTCTGCGACTCGTCGTCCTCGTTGGAGAAGATCTTCTCGAACTCGTCGAAGACAACGACGACTTCGCCCAGCTCGTCGAGGAAGGCGGCCAGCCCCGGCGTGTCGTGCTGCACGAGCACCGTGGGCAGGTGGTGTTCCTCGCGCATCCGCTCGGCGAGCAGGCGGAGCATGAGGCTCTTACCCATGCCCTTGTCGCCGGAGAGGATGACGCCGAGCGAACGGTCCATAGCGGAGTAGCCGGTGACGATCCGCTGTACACGGGAGGCGTGGCTGCCGTAGACGGTCTCCTCGGCGGATGCCAGCGGCTCCGTCTGGCGCAGGCTGTAGCCGGCCACCTGGGAGAAGGAGATCGTGTAGGTGGCCACGGGCAGATCGGCGAAGGTCTGCACGGAGTCCCCGTAGAGGCGGAACTCCCCACCAGAAGCAACGATCGTAGATGCGGGCATGAAGACTTCTCGCTTTCGCGGGAGTTGAGTTTGGTGGAGGTGGCAGCGCAGCGGCGCTCAACGGATATGGGCAGCACGCTGCTGTCCGGGCGGTAGACGCGCTCGCCCTCATCGAGCACGGACTCGGTGAGGGTGACGGTGGCCGGCATCAGGTCTGTCGCGGCGCGGCGCCAGGTTCGCGGCGGGGTTGAACGTGACTGGTCTTCGCGGGCGCGTAGTCGTGGGGTCCTGCGTCATGCCGCGAGTCGACGCAGGTCCGGCGATACCCTTGAGTCGTTCAGTTCAGAAGCGGTCGCCGATCTCGACGCTGTCGTACTCCTCGCGCGTGACGGTCTCCCAGTCGGTCACATTGCCGTCCTTCAGTCGCAGCTCCCACTTCGCGGGTGTCTTGTATCCCCTGAAGACGCGCACGGTGGTGGTCCCGCACGGTGCAGAAGAGCCGCCCTTGTCGGGGGTGCGGGCACTCGGTGTCGAGCGGGGCGGGTTCTTCTTCGAGGTGTCGGTGCGCGGCGGCTGCTGTGCGTGCTGATCCGGCTGGTCATCGCTCGTGTCAGCGGGCGGCTTGGGCCGGGGCTTGGGCAGCGGCTTGGCGAGCGTGGTCCGGAGCATCTGGGTGCGCGTGGACCGGCAGGGGGCTGGCCGCTCGATCTGGTCGTAGACGGGGTCCCGGGCGGCCCGGCTGCGCTTGTCGATGACCTTGCCGTGGTCAAGATCGGTGCCGGAATCCGCGCATCCGGCGAGAGTGAGGGCTGTGGTGACGGTGGCCACGGTCGCGATAACCGACCGCACAGCGGTGGAGCGCAGGATGCGTCCTTGGGGGAGGGAGTGGCTGGCCACGGGCTTGCTCCTTGGCAGGGATGCTGGTGGGTGTGTCATGCGTGTGCTGCGTGCCGCCCGTGTGACGTGGCGGCGTGGGTTTTCCTGTACCGGGCCCCGGGCCCCGGGCTGTGGGTCTCCGGGCCGTGCTCGACTTTCGCTGTCAGCGGGTCAGAAATTTGTCGAGGAGGCTGTCGATGTCGACGGCTTTGGACTCCTGGCCTGCGGCGACGGCCGTGTAGGTCTCGGCGAGCCACTCCTTGATGGGGGCTGCCGGTCCTTCAAGGCGGGCGTATCCGTCGGGGGATTCCAGTTCGATCCTGAGGCGGCGGTTCTGGTGAGGGCCGATCGGAGTGATCTTCACGTCGCCGATGCCAGCGGGTGCGGTGAGGCCCTGGTCGAGCAGCTCCCGGGCGAACGTCCACCGGACCACATAGTCGGGCGTGACGTCGAAGGAGAACTGCACCGCGTAGGGGTCCGTGTTCTTGTA
>CBFHCJ010000715.1:0-3466 GCA_965654005.1 uncultured Streptomyces sp.
CACACCAAAACTGGGCACCGGGGTTACCCTACAACCCGCTCCCCGCTCCGCGCCCCGGCCCCCCCGCCCGGAGCGCATCATGATCCGGTGGTTGGCGCGGAACACCGGCCGCCCCGGGACCGCGAACCGCCTGAGCAGCGGCTTGGTCACGTCGACCTCCTGGTCGTAGCGGGCCAGGCTGCCGGAACCGGCCGCGGTGACCGTCCAGCGGGCCCAGCCGTCGATGTCGCCGGACATCGCGATCTCCAGCACGCCGGTGGCGGGATCGTGCCGCGTCTTCCGCGCGGTGAAGGTCATGTCGTAGGGCAGCAGGGAGCGGGCGGTGACCACGGCGCTGGTGTCGTCGACCCGGTTCACGGCGCGGACCTGCGGCCACCAGAGGGGGTAGTCCTCGGCCCGCTCCAGCACGGCATACGCCCGGCCGGGAAAGACGGGCAGGGGCCACAGGCTGTGGAAGCGGTAATGGTTCCAGTCCATGTACCGAGTCTGCTCGGTGCGGGACCTGAGTACCGCCTGAGTACCCGCGCTCATGCGACGTGGCGTGATGCGCGCCACACTCGAAGGCATGACCCGCATACCGCCCCCGGCCGAGGAGTCGCGCCTCCTCGGCGCCGAGCTGCGGCAACTCGACGCCCGTCCGGCCCAGTTGTCGGCGCGCCGCGCCCTGCTGATCGGGCGTGGGGCGACGCGGAGCGGCCGCGCCCGCTGCTGCTGTGACCGACTGGGAATCGCCGTCCTCAAACGCCGAGGGGCTGGATTCGCCTGCCACGCAGAGAAGGCGCCGTTTTGCGGCCTCAGGCCGCGAACACGCGACGAGGGCGGCACCGCTCGCGTTGTCCGCGAACTGTGCCGCCCTCGATCTTGTGGGCGATACTGGGATCGAACCAGTGACCTCTTCGGTGTGAACGAAGCGCTCTCCCGCTGAGCTAATCGCCCGGGCGCAGGAAGAACATTACCCCATGTCAGGGGCGCCTCCGACCATGTACCGGACGCATACGGGATCACTCTTCCCGAATGTTCCAGGGCGTCGCGAACCCGAACTTCCAGACGTAGACACCGCCGAGCGCGGCCACGATCGCCACACCGGCCGTCGTCAGGATGATGTTGCGGCGGCGCACCTTGGGGTCGAGCGCGGCCTGCGCCGCCTCGGTGACCTTGCGTTTCGTCCAGCGGAGCACCAGCTGGGCCCAGACGAACTCGGTCGCCCAGATCGCCATGCCTGCGAAGATCACCAACCAGCCCGGCCCAGGCAGCGGAAGCATGATCACGCCCCCTGCGACCACCACGAGACCGGCCACGAAGACGGCCACCTGCCAGCTGAGGTGCAGCGCCCGTCGCGCCTTGACGAATTCCGGCGCTCGGGAACCGAGCGGACGCTCGACCTTCGATTCCTCGGCACCCCCGGCGACATCACCCTGCCGCTCGTCACTCCCCGTATTCATACAGCAAAACTACCGGAGAGAAACCAGTCACCGGAATGGTGGTACCGCGCGAACGATGTCTCGGCCGGACGAGCTACGTAAAGACACGCAAAACACTCAGAGGGGTTTACAACGGCACCGTAGGTGGCATGTCGATTTCGCCGACGTGCGAATCCCCGAGCGCACACTGAGCGAAAGGCCCTGGCGCTTATGAACACCACGGTCAGCTGCGAGCTGCACCTGCGCCTCGTTGTGTCGAGCGAGTCCTCACTGCCTGTACCCGCGGGACTGCGGTATGACACGGCCGATCCCTACGCCGTGCACGCCACCTTCCACACCGGAGCCGAGGAGACCGTCGAGTGGGTGTTCGCCCGCGACCTCCTCGCGGAGGGCCTGCACCGGCCCACCGGGACCGGCGACGTCCGCGTCTGGCCGTCCCGCAGCCACGGTCAGGGAGTCGTCTGTATCGCCCTGAGCTCTCCGGAGGGCGAGGCCCTGCTCGAGGCCCCGGCGCGGGCCCTGGAGTCATTCCTGAAGCGGACGGACGCCGCGGTGCCACCCGGCACCGAGCATCGCCATTTCGATCTCGACACGGAGCTCTCCCACATCCTGGCCGAGAGTTAGCGCGAGACCCTCAAGCCGCCCGGCGCCGTCCACTCGGGGAGACGGCTCGGGCCAGGACAACCGCATACGGCACACCGGGCGCCGTTGTCGCGAGCCCTCGCGGCGACGGCGCCTTGGTGCACACGGAGCATGAGCAGAGTGACGAAGATGGGAGAAGGGCCTCCTGCCGAATATGTCGCGGAGACGTGCCGGTCGTCACGAGACGCTCCCGGCTTGATCTCCGGCAGCCCGGTGGCGACGGTGAGCCGCTAGGCTCGGCCAGCATCGGCGGGCGCCCGCCCGACCCCAGGCCATGGAGCGACACGTGCTGATCACCCACGACACCCGGTGCGCGCTCGACCTCGTGGTGGATCTGGTGAACACCACACCCGAGGGCGACGGCACGGACGGCCTCCCGGATATCGCCGCTCTCGACGAATTCGTGCGCACGCACTCCATGAGCGATGTCGGCGTCCTGTCGGAGTTCGACCTCTCGGCGGTACGCAAGATCCGCCGCCGGTTCGCCGCGATCTTCGCTTCGCCGGATGCCCGGACCGCGGCCGGGCTGATCAACGAACTGGTCGCGGCGGCGGGGACCACACCCCGGCTGACCGACCACGACGGCTACGACTGGCATGTGCACTATTTCGCGCCCGGCGCCTCCGTCGCCGATCACATCGCCGCGGACTGCGGGATGGCGCTGGCATTCTTTCTGGTGGCCGGGGAGCAGGAGCGGCTGCGCCGCTGCGAGGCGCCCGACTGCCGGCGCGCCTTCGTAGACCTCTCCCGTAACCGTTCCCGTCGCTACTGCGACAGCCGCACCTGTGGGAACCGTCTCCATGTAGCCGCGTACCGGGCGCGCCGCAAAGAGGCGGCGGGCTGAGCGGAGCGCCGCTGGTGGGCTGACGGAGCCCTCGGCGGGTGGCGCCAGGGGCTCCGCATACGGCTCAGAGCATCAGCAGGTCGTGCAGTGATGCCATGAGCAGCAGGCAGCCGATCACCGCAAGGAAGATCATCAGCGGCGGCTGGGAAAGCGCGAAGAGACAACCCCGACGCTCCTCGGGAGGAGCAGCGGTGTCGCTCTGGGTTCTGTCCAGCATCTCGCGGCGATGATGGCGCAGCCCACACCAGCCACGCGATCAACACGCCCGGAAGGCCTGGCAGTTCGCCAGTATCCGCGGCGCACGACACGAAGGTGATCTCGGCGTGCGCCCCCCTTGATCACCGTGCGCCCCCGGTCCCGACCGCTGTGTCGTCTCAATCGGTCATATGCCGTGCTTCTTGAGGATGGCCTCGATGTCGCTGAAGTCGTCCGTCGAGCCGGTCGTCCGCTGGGTGGCCGCGGGCCGGGTCGCCGGACGGTTGGCGGCGCCCAGCGCCGGCGCGGAGGACGAAGGCACCGCAGGAGCCGCCGCGTCTCGCTGTGCGGCCTTCGCCGCCTT
>CBFHCJ010000716.1:0-3462 GCA_965654005.1 uncultured Streptomyces sp.
CGCCTGCACCGGGTGGTGCAGGCGGCCCTCTTCTGTGGAGCCCCCTGTCGGATTCGAACCGACGACCTGCTGTTTACAAGACAGCCGCTCTGGGCCGGACTGAGCTAAGGAGGCCTGCGCATACGTGCTCGTGCAGTGTAACCGTAGCCGGGCCCCGGCCCGTCGAAAATTCCCGCGAACTTCACATGCCTCCAGGTACTGACAGGCAGGCGAATGCCGGGTACCGTCCTGGTCCAGTTCACTCTCGTGGACTACACCATCCACCTTCCTACTCGGATCGTCCGGCACGTTCCTGCCGGTAGAAGGGGGCCCATTCACCATGGCCACTGTCTCGTTCGACAAGGCGACCCGGATCTACCCGGGTTCCGACAAGCCCGCCGTCGACGCGCTCGACATCGAGATCGCGGACGGGGAGTTCCTCGTCCTGGTCGGCCCGTCCGGCTGCGGCAAGTCCACCTCGCTCCGCATGCTTGCGGGGCTCGAGGACGTCAACGGCGGCGCCATCCGCATCGGCGACCGCGACGTCACGCACCTGCCGCCGAAGGACCGGGACATCGCCATGGTGTTCCAGAACTACGCGCTCTACCCGCACATGACGGTCGCCGACAACATGGGCTTCGCGCTCAAGATCGCCGGTGTCAACAAGGCGGAGATCCGGCAGAAGGTCGAGGAGGCCGCGAAGATCCTCGACCTCACCCCGTACCTGGACCGCAAGCCGAAGGCGCTCTCCGGTGGTCAGCGCCAGCGTGTCGCCATGGGCCGCGCCATCGTGCGCGAGCCCCAGGTCTTCCTCATGGACGAGCCGCTGTCCAACCTCGACGCCAAGCTCCGCGTCTCCACCCGTACACAGATCGCGTCGCTGCAGCGCCGCCTCGGCATCACCACCGTCTACGTCACCCACGACCAGGTCGAGGCCATGACGATGGGCGACCGTGTGGCCGTGCTCAAGGACGGTCTGCTCCAACAGGTCGACACCCCGCGCAACATGTACGACAGGCCCGCCAACCTCTTCGTGGCAGGGTTCATCGGCTCCCCGGCGATGAACCTCGTCGAGGTCCCGATCACCGACGGCGGTGTGAAGTTCGGCAACAGCGTCGTGCCGGTCAACCGTGACGCCCTCCAGGCCGCCGCCGACAAGGGTGACCGCACGGTCACCGTCGGCGTCCGCCCCGAGCACTTCGACGTGGTCGAGCTGAACGGCGGCGCCGCGGCGTCCCTCTCCAAGGACTCCGAGGACGCCCCGGCGGGTCTCGCGGTCCTGGTGAACGTCGTCGAGGAGCTCGGCGCCGACGGCTACGTCTACGGCTCCGCCGAGGTCGGCGGCGAGACCAAGGACCTGGTCGTCCGCGTCAACGGCCGCCAGGTGCCGGACAAGGGCACCAAGCTGCACGTCGTGCCGCGGCCGGGCGAGACCCACGTGTTCTCGACCTCGACGGGCGAGCGCCTCTCCGACTGAGACCTCTCACCGAGACCTCTCCACCGAGACCTCTCCGACCGAGGCCTCTCCGACCGAGGCCTCTCCGACCGAGGCGGTTCCCATCGCAGACCGAGGCGGATCTTGATCGTCCGTCTACGGTCGGTCCGGAAATGACATCCACTGGCGGGTGAATTTCCCCCGGTTGACGAAGAGGGCCCCGCGGCCTGCTGCGGGGCCCTCTTCACTGTCGACGAATACCCCGGCGAACGAGGGCATTTCGATCGGCGTACGTCAACCCCCTACCCCGAAATCAAGGCTTTCCCGTCCCTCGAACCGGTGACTAAATGTCGCCAAATCACTACACCACGCTACTCTCACTCGCGTGAAGCACTCCACTACTCCACGGACACGGCGCGGCCGCGGCCCCGCCCCCCGGATCGGCCGCACCCTCGCCCTCGTTCTGCCCGTCGTCCTGGTGCTGTCCGGGACCCTCGCGGTCACCCGCGTCAACTGGTCGGGGAACCCGTCGAACTCGGTGCTCGCCGCCTCGGAAGCTTCGGCGGCGGACGTGTCCACGCGCGCCACCTCCCGGGCCCCGCAGGACGTGCTGCGTGACAGGCTCCTGCTGGAGCTCCAGGAGAAGGACCCGGGCGTCGCGCTCACCGACCTCCAGGAGGCCGTCAACGGCCGCCCGTCGCTGGCGAAGCACTGCGTGGCCATCGCCCGCGCCCTGGGCCGCGCCGCGGTCCGCATGTACGGTCCCTCGCGCGCCCAGTCCTACGCCCGCCCGGTCTGCGACACGTCCTTCGCCTCGGGCGTGGCGGCGCAGCACGGCTGAGGCCGCCGACCGCCCGAAGCGGGGACGGGGCGCGCGACGTACAGTTCCGTCATGACCGATCCGAACGTCGCCTCGCGCCCCGTTCAAGCCGTCATCCTGGCCGGTGGCCAGGGCTCACGGCTGCGCCCGTACACCGACGACCGGCCCAAGCCGATGGTGGAGATCCCGGGCACCGGGACCCCGATCATCGGCCACCAGATCGCCTGGCTCGCCGAAGAGGGTGTCACGGACGTGGTGATCTCCTGCGGCCATCTCGCCGATGTCCTGCAGAAGTGGCTGGACTCGGCGGACCTGCCCGTCCGCGTCACGACGGTCATCGAGACCGAGCCGCTCGGCCGCGGCGGCGGCCTGCGGTACTCCGCCGAGCACCTCCCCCGCCCGGACAAGCCGTGGTACGCGACGAACGGCGACATCTGGACCCGGTTCTCGCTGCGCGACATGGCGGACTTCCACACCGAGCGCGACGCGGTCGCCACACTCGCGCTGGCGCGCCCGCGCATCCCGTGGGGCGCCGTGCAGACGGACGGCTTCGGCCACATCACGGACTTCATCGAGGCCCCGCCGTCGACGTTCGAGATCAACGCGGGCGTCTACGTCTTCTCCCCCGAGTTCGCCAAGCTGCTCCCCGAGCGCGGCGACCACGAGCGTACGACGTTCCCGCGTCTGGCCCGGGAACGCCGCCTGGCAGGCTTCCCGATCCCGCAGGGCGCGTACTGGCGGGCCATCGACACGGCGAAGGACCTGACGGAGGCGGCGAAGGAACTTTCGGCGCTGGGACGTTGACGCTCCGCCGGGTTCCTTGACGCTCCGCCGGTTCGTTGACGCTCCGCCGGGGCGCACCGCTCGCCATGACCAGGCTCGCACTCGGCGCGCCCCCGCGCTGGTCGACGTTGACGCGACCGGGGACCTGCTGCAACGGCCGGAGCAGGTCCGCCGTGCCCGGCCGAGCGGCCCGTGCCGGGTCGGTCCCCTGGACCGTCATCCGCAGCAGTACCCGGGTCGCCGAATGCCGCGACTTCGCAAAACGACGGCCGTGCGCCCCGACTCCACCACGCGGCCCCGCACCGCAGGGGCGGCGAGCCCGGCTCCCCTCGCGTCCTCGTGCGAAGGGGCCCGCACACTCGGTGTGCGGGCCCCTCCCATATGTGGAGTGCGGGCTACCCCAGCAGCCCGCCCACCAGGTGGTCCGAGCCTCCGGAGCCGCTGC
>CBFHCJ010000717.1:0-3451 GCA_965654005.1 uncultured Streptomyces sp.
GGACTCATCGGCCTGTCCGTGACGACATACGGGGGTGAACCTTTCACCTTCTCCGAGTTCGCGTACTTCGCCGAAATGGCGCGCGCCGCCACCTCTGCCGCCCTCGCCCGCGGCTACGCGCTGGTGATCCTGCCGGCGACCTCACGGCACGACGTGTGGTCGAACGTTGCCCTGGACGGCACGGTCGTCATCGACCCGTCCGACCAGGATCCCGTGGTCAGCGAGCTGGTCCGGCAGGGTCTACCGGTGGTCTCCGACGGCCGCCCGGCTGGCTCGCTGCCGGTCACCGCGTGGGTCGACAACGACCACGAGGCCGCCGTGATGGGCATCCTGGACCACCTGGCCGACGCGGGCGCCCGCCGGATCGGCCTGCTGACGGGGACGACGACGGACACGTACACCCGCCTGTCGACCACCGCGTACCTGCGCTGGTGCGAGCGGGTCGGACAGGACCCGGTGTACGAGGCCTACCCGGCGCACGACCCGTGCGCGGGCGCCGTCGCCGCCGACCGGCTGCTCGCCCGGCCCGACCGGCCCGACGCGGTCTACGGGCTGTTCGACCCGAACGGCACCGACCTGCTGGCCGCCGCCCGCCGCTACGGGCTGCGCGTCCCGGAAGACCTGCTGCTGGTCTGCTGCAGCGAGTCCACGGTGTACGCCAACACCGAGCCGCCCATCACGACACTGTCACTGAAGCCGCGCCGGATCGGCACGGTGGTGGTCCAGCTCCTCATCGACGCCATCGAAGGGGTGGACTCTGATCACCCGGTCGAACAGGTGATACCGACCGAACTGATCGTGCGTACCTCCTCCCAGCGACGTCCGCCGCGCACGACAGTCAGCCCGCCTGGGTCGCCGGAGGAGAGGTAGGGCACGGGCGTTCACCGACGGGCCCAAGGCCCGCGCGAGCGGTGGTGCGCGGTCGGTCGCCGAATGGTCCCTCAGCGACGGCCTCGACGGCTCAGCCAGCACGAAGGCCTTCTTCCAGGAGGGCATCAGCGACACCGTGAGCCGAGCAGCCAACGACGTGAGCGATCTCGCGCCCGAGAACGTGACGCGGCCAACCTCATCGACAGCGCCGCGCTGCACTACCTCGAGAACCCCGGCGTGACTGCGTCAGGCGATCGAGGCCAGCTGCGACCAGGACGTCGATGACGTCCTCGGCTGGATCCAGGACTGATCCGACTCGCAGCTTCCCCCACAACCGAAGGAGTAGATCATCATGGGCGCGAGCATGCTCACCGCCACCATCGCTTTCCCTGCTGAAAGCACCGAGCCGCCGAACTTCGACCAAGGCCGTCAGCTGCTCGAAGAGATCACAGACGCCTCGCTCTTCACCTTCGACGAGCCTGAGGCTGAACTGGAGGAGCTGCTGCCGGATCTGGACGGCGAGTCCGACCTCGTCGACGAGAACGGCGAAGTGCTCATCGAGTACGCCCGGCGTGCCGGTCTCGTCATCATCGACAACCTCGAAGAGGCCCTCGACTCCCGGGAGACGACATTCCTCACGGTCGCCGACTACAGGATCTACATCTCCGGAGGGCTCTCCAGCGGCGGCAGCCCCACGGACGCGACCGGCGCGATCTGGGACGCCTACAAGCTGCCCGAGAGCGTGCTCCTCGCCATGGGCTTCATCCCGGACTACGAGTTGCCGCTCTCCCGCGCGAACGGCAGCGGGGACCACACGCCCCTCACCGACACCGACGTGGTCGACGCGATCGCGCTCGGCCTGGGCACCTCGCCGGAGTGGCCCGGCACGGACACCCTCAAGTGGATCGCCGAGGCCATCGGCAAGGTGCGTGACGAACCCGGTAACGCTGAGCCCGTCGAGTACCTCAAGCGCTGGTCAGAGCGGTACGGCTTCGACCCGCTGTCGAGCAAGTTCCTCTCGGCGTACATCGACGAAGAGATCGGCAAGGTCGGCGAAGAGGAGAGCGAGGACTGACAGTGCTCGCACGACCCATAACCTGCAGCACTTGGTCAACCAGCTCAAGCACCACCTCGAAGAGGCCGGATACGAGACCACCCAGGCCGCCGTTGGAGGAGTTCGGCTACCTGAGGCGGACCAGGGAGCCCACCGACAAGGGCACCTTCCGGCACGAGCAGGTGGTGTGCGACGACTCGGAGCTGCTTCAGGGCGAGCCACCAGCGCCTGAAAATCCGGCGCCGGAGAATCCGCCGGAATCGGGGCCACCAGGGACGGGAAATCAGGCCCCGGTAAACCAGGCGCTCAAAGATAAAGACGGTAACCACAAAGAGAACCCTTCGGGTTCTGCCGCCCCAGGCGGCAGCGTGCCGACCGTGAGCCAGCGCGCCATGAAGGTCGCCAAAGGCTTCTGCGACAAGTACCCGCTGCACAGCTGCCACGACGTTCGCTCGATGGCCGCGCGCGGCATACAGGCGGGTTACGACGAACCGCGCATCACCCGCGCCCTCAAGGCCCTCACCGAGGCGGGCAAGCCCGTGACGCTCGGCACCTTGCGGTGGGAGCTGGAAGGGCCGCCGACGTTCGAGCGGCATTCGCGCACGGTCGACGACCCCGGCACCTCGGTCAACGGCCGCGGAGTGGACGAGGTGCTGTGGTGAGCGACGTCCCCGACTACGTTCGCGGCCCCGGCCTCCAGCGGCCCCGCCGCCCGCAGAGCACCACTTCGGCTGGCCGGGCCCCGTGCCCGTGGGCCGAGTGCAGGTGCACGCACGAGCCTCCGTGCGTGGCGGGCTGGATCGACACCGACGAGCGGGAGCCCGAGCGGGGCGCCGACGCCGACCCCGTACCCGGGACGGCCAGCCCGTCACCCACCAGACGACGCGCCCGTGTCCCAACTGCCGCCCCGAGGCGGCCCAAGCCCTGGCCGACCCGATGCTCACGCGTGGCCAGCAATTCTCGAAGATCCGTAAGCGCAAGGAGCGCTGACATGTCCTCAGCCCAACCCACCGAGACGCGTCCCCGTACGCGGTACGAGGAGCTGATCCACGACCTGGGCGACGCCGCCGACCGGACGCGGGAAGGGTGGCTGACGAAGCGCAGCGTCGTCGCAACCTTCCTGGAAACCGTCAAGCCTCACTTGGAGGCGGCTTTCCACCGCGGCAGGCTCGGCCGCCTGCACGACCAGGGCCTCACGGTCCCCAGCCTGAAAGCCCCCCTCTCCGAGCGTGAAAAGCAGGTCGGTGCCCGGATGGCGCGCGGCCTGTCCAACGCGGCCATCGGCCTGGAGCTGTTCATCTCTGAGGACACGGTCAAGACCCACGCGCGCCGCCTCTTCAAGAAGATCGGCGCCCACGACCGGGCCCATGCGGTCGCCCTCCTGCTCATTCGGGGCGACATCACGGCGGACGACGTCCTGGAGCCCCTGGATGACGACCGTTGACGCCCCTCTCCCGCACCGGGCGCCCGGTCCACCTCGTCGAAATCCGGCGGCGACGAGTACCCAGCCGCTGCGCTGGCGGGCAT
>CBFHCJ010000718.1:0-3448 GCA_965654005.1 uncultured Streptomyces sp.
GCGGTGCGGTTGCCGCGGGTCTTGCTGTGGGAGTCGCCGACGGCGGGGTGGGCGGCCGGCTCGGCGGCGGGCTCGGCGGAGGTTCCGGCGCCGCGGGAGGTCGCGGACTCGCGGGTCTCGGCATAGCGGGCTTTTCCTGTGGGCGAGGCGCCGAGTCCGGTGAGCGGAAGGGCTCAAGGGACCGCTCAGCTGTCTCTCCCCTGCCCGGTACGGGATCGTGTGGGGCGCCATGGGTGCCGCCCGGTCGCGCTTCGAGGCGGCCGTCGAGTACACGGGGCCGACGGATCTCCCTCGAGTACCCCGTGATGCGGCACGCCACCAACCTGGAATCGGTACTCACTTACGAGGGCACCGTCGAGATGCACCAGCTTGTGCTGGGCAAGGCGCTCACCGGACTCGACGCCTTCCGGTGACCGGACCCAAGCGGGCAGGGCCGGTGAGCGGCCCTGCCTCAGCTCTGGTTGAAGAAGCCGTCGCTCGGCCGGCTCGCGACGTCACCGCTGACGATCTCCGTGTGCGCGGGGGTCAGCAGGAAGACGCGGGTGGAGACCCGGTCGATGGAGCCGCGCAGGCCGAAGATGAGACCGGCCGCGAAGTCGACGACGCGCTTGGCGTCGCCGGGCTCCATGTTCGTGAGGTTCATGATGACCGGGACGCCGTCCCGGAACAGCTCACCGATGACCCGGGCGTCCCGGAAGCTGTCCGGGGTGACCGTGCCGATCCGGCGGCCCGTCTCCTGCCCCGAGTCGGACGCGACCTGCACGCGCGGGTCGGTCACCCAGGCATCGTCCTGCTCCTGGCCCTCGGCGTAGTCGTCGTCGTAGTAACGCTCGTCATCGTTGTCGTCGACGAGGCCAAGCCAGGCACTCGCCTTGCGCACAGATCCCATGGACGCCTCCTCTCACAGCTGCCTTTCAAGCTTTCCGCAATCCCATGGTCGTCCATGATGCGGATGTAGCGCCAAGCGGATAGACGCCGCACGGGGGTTTCGTGACGGTACTGGTGCACAGCCGGTCCGTCGAGAGCCCGCGTTTCCCAAGGGTCCTGCTGTACAAGGCTGCTGACTGTGAGTGAAATATGATCTTCGGCGGCGTTCGGGTGACGGACGGTGCGTACGGGTGAACGGGGTGGCAGTTGAGCTGCCGCAGCTCAACGCGTCGTACGAGCCACGGCGGGGGCTGTGCCTCACGCTGCGTGGGGACCACGGACGGTTCGCCCGGGTTGTCACGAACTACGACGGTTTGCTGATAGCCATGGTGACGGAGGCTCAGGCCGAGGGGCAGTGGCTACGACGGGTGCGACTGCGACTGCGACTGCGTGACTGCGACTGCTGACAAAAGCCTGTTTCCGCAACGTAAAACAAGAACATCATCGGGTGACCGGTATGCCGTGGGCGTCGTTGATCGGGCGCGGAACCATTTCCCGCTCCTCCCGTCAAGTCCTCCCCCAAAGGCACTTCAGTGGCTCCTTGCACCCTCCGCACCAGGTTTCTGAGGATCCTGGTCCTCGCCCTCGCCGTGCTGCTCGCCCTGCTGGGTGCGGTTGCCGCCGAGCAGATCTCGGACTACCGCAACGCGGCCGTCACCGCCGACAACGCCCGGCTCGAGATCACACTCCAGGGGCTCGTCCACGAACTGCAGAAGGAGCGCGGACTGACCACCGGATACGTCGGCGGCGTACGGCAGTTCGGCGCCGGACTGCCCGCACAACGCAAGGCCACCGACAGCGCCCGCGCGCGGCTCGACAGGGCGCTCGAGGGCCGTCACGACGTGGCCGCCGCCTGTGTGCGCGAGTCCCTCGGACGGCTCGCCGGGCTCACCGGGATTCGTCGGCACGCCGACGACGGCACCGGCGCGGTCGCGGACACCTTCGACTACTTCACCACCACCATCACCGTCCTCGACCGGCTCGGGCTCGGCCTCGACGACGTGCACGACGGCCGGCTCCGCGCCGCCTACCAGGCGCTCCAGATCCTCGGCAACGCCAAGGAGTTCACCGACGAGGAGCGGGCCATCGTGCTCGGCTCGGTGCGCGCCGGACGGTTCCGCGGTGACGACTACAGCCGCTTCCTGCAGATCCGCGCCGGCCGGCTCGCCGCCCTGGAGAGCTTCCCGCGCTCGGCCACCGGCACCCAGCGGCAGCGCCTCGACGCGGCCCTCGACACGCCCGAGGCCGAACGGGCGCTGGCGTACGAGGGCGTCGTGGTGCGCGGCGGCGGCCGGCTCGGCGTGCGCGGCATTCCGCCGGTGCCCTGGTGGAAGTCCATGACCTCCACCGCCAACGGCCTGCGCGACGTGCAGATCTCGCTGGGCGGGGACGTCGAGAGCCGGGCCGCCGGGTTGCGGAGCGCTGCCACGCGCGACCTGCTGTTGTTCGTGCTGTTCGCCTTCGGCACGGTGGCTGCGCTGGGGCATCTCGCGCTGGACTGCCTGTACTGCGTACGGTGCGTTTCCGCTCCGCTCGGCGCATCGGCTGTTGAGCGCCGTAGGACTGCGGGTCGTTCGTACGTCGCGGACTCGTCGTGGCTGGTCGCTCCCCCAAGTTCTCGGCTTCGCTCGAACAGGCGGGACCCCCATCGTGGCGGAGCCGCACCACGTCACTACCCCGGGCCCTCGTGGGAAAGGTTGCCGGACCCGGTGTGGAAAGGTTGATCACATGACGACGGACGCATCCGACGAGTGGAAGCAGTGGCACGAGCGTCGCGCCGAGGAGGTGGCGGGGCCCTATGGGCCGCTGACGCTGACCGGCACCCACTGGCTGGAGGACCATCCGGAGGGGCTGCTTCCGGACACCCCCGGGCGGTGGGCGACCGACGGTGACGCGGTGGTGCTGACGACGGCGGAGGACGACGGCCTGACCGTCGACTCGGAGCCCTTCGCCGGTGAGATCCGCCTCGGCGCGGACTCCGGACCCGTGACCGCGGCCCGGGTCGCGGTCGGCGAGCGCCGCCTGGTCGTCCTCGTCCGCGAGGGCGTCTGGGGCGTGCGCCACTACGACCCCGCCGCACCCGCCCGCCGGTCCTTCAAGGGCATCGACGCCACGCCCTACGATCCGCGCTGGTCGGTCGAGGGCCACTTCACCCCGTACGGCGAGGACCGCACCGTACGCGTCGAGAACGCCGACGGACGTCACCGCGGCCTCGGCCTCGGCGGCGTCCTCGCCTTCACCTTGGACGGGCAGGACCTCACGCTCCAGGTGTCGGTCGAGGGAGACGGCTCGTTGTGGGCCGTCTTCGCCGACGCCACCAGCGGGTACAGCAGTTACCGGTTCCGGTTCCTGCGGCCGCCCGCGCCCGACGCCGAGGGGCGCACCACGGTGGACTTCAACCGCGCGCTGCTGCCGCCATGCGCCTTCGCGAGCCACTTCATCTGCCCGTTCCCGCCGCCGGGCAACACCCTGCGCACCGCGATCGAGGCGGGGGAGCGCACTCTGCTCTAGAAGAGCAACC
>CBFHCJ010000719.1:0-3427 GCA_965654005.1 uncultured Streptomyces sp.
TAGCCGGTGGCGGCGGCGATGGTGTCGGCGCCGAGCTGGGAACGGGCCCTGGAGACGAGCACCTGCAGCGCCTTGGTGGGGTTCTCGGGCTGCTCGTCGGGCCACAGCCCGTCGAGCAGCCGGGCGGCGCTGCACACGGCGCGCGGCTCGTCGGCGAGCAGCGCCAGCAGTCCGCGCAACCGTGGCCCGCTGATCTCCCGGCCGCGGTGGGACACCCGTGCGAGGAAGGTCAGCTCGATCGTCACCCGAGTAGGTTAGAGCGTGCCCGGTGGATCATGCAGATGTCTTGGGGCGGGAGTTCGGCGGGAGTTCGGCGGGAGTTCGTGGGGGCCCGTTGTCGGGGGCGCGTGCGATGCTGTGGGCGTGGACCTGGATGATCTGGTACGACTCCGGCGGGCACGGGACCGGATGGACCGGGAGTACGCGCAACCGCTGGACGTGGCGGCGCTCGCGCGCACGGCGCTGATGTCGCCGGGGCACTTCCAGCGCAGCTTCCGCGCGGCGTACGGGGAGACGCCGTACAGCTATCTCATGACGCGCCGCATCGAGCGGGCCAAGGCACTGCTGCGGCGCGGCGACCTCACCGTGACGGAGGTGTGCCTCGAAGTGGGGTGTACCTCGCTCGGGTCGTTCAGCTCGCGGTTCACGGAGCTGGTGGGCGAGACGCCGAGCGCGTACCGGGCGCGGTCGCACGAGCAGGGCGCGGCGATACCGGCGTGCGTGGCGAAGCGGCTGACCAGGCCACAGCGGGGGCGGGTGCCGAATACGCAGACGGATCCGCGAGCGCAGATCTAGGGTGACGTCATGGACGTGAAACTCTCGCAGTGCTTCATCGCCGTCGACGATCATGACAAGGCGCTGGCCTTCTACCGGGACGTCCTCGGCCTGGAGGTCCGCAATGACGTCGGCTTCGAGGGGATGCGCTGGGTGACGGTCGGCTCACCGCTCCAGCCGGACGTGGAGATCGTCCTGGAACCCCCGGCCGCGAACCCGGACGCCTCCCCCGCCGACCGTCAGGCGATGGCGGAGCTGCTCGCCAAGGGCCTCCTGCGGGGCGTCATCTTCTCCACCGAGGACTGCGACGCCCTCTTCGCCCGGGTCGAGGCGTCCGGCGCTGAGGTCCTCCAGGAGCCCATGGACCAGCCGTACGGCGTACGGGACTGCGCCTTCCGCGACCCGGCGGGCAACATGCTGCGCTTCAACGAGCGCCGCCCCTCATGAGCGAACCGATCCGCTGGACGTACGCCTTCGTCGACCGGCCCGCCGGGTTGTTCGGCCCGGCCTGTGACTTCTGGACCGCCGTCACGGCGACCAAACCGTCCGAACCGCGGGGCGAACGGGCCCAGTTCGTGACGCTCGTGCCGGGGGCGGGCGACGCGTGCGTGAAGGCGCAGGCCGTACGCGCGGGCGGCGGCGCCCATCTCGATCTCGCCGTCGAGGACGTGCCCGCGTTCGTGGCGGCGGCACGACGGCTCGGCGCGGACGTCGTCGCGGACCACCCCGGGTGGGCGGTGCTGCGCTCCCCGGGCGGTCAGTCGTTCTGCGCGGTGCCCTGGCACGGTGAGGCGGTGCGGCCACCGGTGGTCGAGGGGCCCGGCGGCGCGGCGAGCCGGCTCGACCAGGTGTGCCTCGACCTCGCCCCAGCCGTTTTCGACGCCGAGGTCGCCTTCTGGGGCGACCTCACGGGATGGGAGTCGTTCGGCGGCTCCAGGGCGGAGTTCCACGTGGTCCGGCCGCCCGCAGGCCTCCCCGTCCGCATCCTGCTGCAACGCCTCGGCACCGACCGCCCCGCCTGCGCCCACCTCGACCTCGCGTGCGTGGACATCGACGCGACCCGGACCTGGCACGAGCGGCTGGGCGCCACGTTCGTCGCCCGGGGCGCCCAGTGGACCGTGATGCGCGACCCGACCGGCGCCACTTACTGTCTGACGGGCCGCGACCCGTGGACGGGCGGCCTGCCGGGCTGAGTCCGCTCAAACGTCCCCCGCGCCGTCCAGGATGGGCCGGATCACCACCGGGTAGTCGGTGAGCCCCTCCGGGCCGGGGCATCGGGCGGCGCGCTCGGCGATCTCCGTGACGCGTTCCAGGCTCTCGCACTCCAGGACCCAGTAGCCGGCGACCACTTCCTGGGTCTCGTCGTAGGGCCCGTCGGTGATCGTCGCGCTGCCGTCCCCGCCCACATTGACCAGCCGGGTGCGCGCGGGCTCGGCCAGCCCCTGCCCGTCGATCAGCTCGCCGGTCTTGGACAGGTCGTCGTTGATGGCACCCATGTAGGCGTACATGGCCCGCAGCTGATCCTTGCTCCAGGCCGGGGCGTGCGCGGACGCCTTG
The DNA here is from genome assembly GCA_965654005.1 of uncultured Streptomyces sp. Classification (GTDB taxonomy): domain Bacteria; phylum Actinomycetota; class Actinomycetes; order Streptomycetales; family Streptomycetaceae; genus Streptomyces. The sequence continues at coordinate 2,332 of CBFHCJ010000719.1, forward strand.
CCGCGCATGCCCTCGTAGTCCGCCTGCGTGCCCTGCACCATGACCAGGTATTTCATCGGCCCGCTCCTACGCGGTCGTCCCGGGCTTCTTCGTCACGGGTTCGCCGGACTCGTCCGGGCGCGTCTCCTGGGGCCCCGGCGCCACATACGTCGGGCACTCCGGATTCCGGCAGGGACCGGGCCGCCATACGGGGACGAAAGCGCCCAGCGTCTTGTGGCGCCGTACGACCGTGGCGACGCGCTGCCCGCACGAGGGACAGACGTGGTCCTCGTTGCCCATGACTTCAGGGTAGGGCGGTACGGGGCCCGGCGCGTCCCGCATGCGGGATCCCCCATGTCGGGTCTTGCATTCCGGACCCGCGTACCGAATCCCGCATGCCGGATCCCGCGGGCGGGTTCAGCGCGGCTCGCGCCACATGGGCCACAGCCGGGGGCCTTCCGGCAGGTCGAGGGGGCGGCTGGTGAAGGCGAAGCCGAGGCGTTCGTACAGCCTGGCGCTGCGGGCGCTGCTCGCCTCCAGGTAGGCGGGCAGGCGCTCGCGGTCGCAGCGGTCGAGGGCGTGCTGGATGAGCGCGGTGCCCAGGCCCTCGCCCTGGTGGCGCGGTGCCACGCCGAGCATCCACAGGTATTCGTGGGCGTGGTCCGCCGGGTGCGACTCGGCCATCAGCCGGGCGATCCGCTCCACGCGCTCGTTCTCCGGGTCGACCACCTCACGCAACGACACGGCGTCGTTCTCGCCGTACCCTTCCGATTCCGTGTGGTCGCCTGCGGGCACCGACAGCCACAACGCGCACGCCATGCCGTCCTCGGTCATGTCGATACGTGCCTCGGCGAGCACGATGTCGGTGAACGCGGCCATCAGCCTGTGGTGCGTCGTACGGCGGTACTCCTCTCCCGGAAACACCCAGCCGCTGACCGGATCGTTCTGGAAGGCCTCGTCCAGCAGCCGGACGACCAGCTCTCGGTCACTCTCGCCGCCGCCCGGATCGCCACGCCCATGCGCCCGCCCGCTCACGTCAACTGACCTTTTCCGTATGGCTGTTGCAGCCCAACCGGAACGCGATCGGCCGGGGGTGGCGCGGCGCCGCGCCCCGGCC
>CBFHCJ010000720.1:0-3424 GCA_965654005.1 uncultured Streptomyces sp.
GGCTCGTCCCGTCGAGAGCCGCCCGTCCTTCGGCTCGCTCGGCAGCGTCACGCCGAAGGAGACTCCGGAGCCAGCTCCGGAGCCGGTGGCCGACCTCCCGATCGCCCCGCCGGTGGTCCCGCCGTCGCGGACCTACTCGGACAGCGCGGCCGAGGAGCTGGACGTACCGGACTTCCTCAAGTGATAGGACAGCGCGACGCTGTGATCTCCGCGAGTGGCGCGCACTTCGCCTTCACCGACCGGTGGGGCGGGGTGAGCGCCGCTCCGTATGAGGAGCTCAACCTCGGCGGGGCGGTCGGCGACGACCCCGACGCCGTACGCACCAACCGGGAACTGGCCGCGAAGTCGCTGGGACTCGACCCGGCCCAGGTGGTCTGGATGAACCAGGTGCACGGGCCCGAGGTGTCCGTCGTCGACACACCATGGGGTGACCGGCCGGTGCCCGAGGTGGACGCGATCGTCACCGCCCGGCGCGGTCTCGCCCTCGCCGTGCTCACCGCCGACTGCACGCCCGTTCTACTCGCCGATCCCGTCGCCGGGATCGCCGCCGCCGTGCGCGCGATGATGGAACTGGGCGCCGAGCCGTCCCGGATCGTCGCCCGTACGGGACCCGCCGTCTGCGGCCGGTGCTACGAGGTGCCGGAGGTGATGCGCGCCGAGGTGTCCGCCGTCGAGCCGGCGGCGCACGCCGAGACCAGTTGGGGCACTCCCGCGGTCGATGTGACCGCCGGCGTGCACGCACAGCTCGAACGGCTCGAGGTGCGCGACCGGGCGCAGTCGCCGGTGTGCACGCTCGAGTCAAGCGACCACTTCTCGTACCGCCGCGACCGCACCACCGGTCGGCTCGCGGGCTATGTCTGGCTGGACTGATGGGACATGACGGACCGTAAGGATCACATCGCGGCGAACCTCGCGAAGGTCGAGGACCGCATCGCGGCCGCCTGCCGGGCCGCCGGGCGCAAGCGGGAGGAGGTGACCCTGATCGTGGTCACCAAGACCTATCCCGCGAGTGATGTGCGGATTCTGTCGGAACTCGGTGTCCGGGACGTGGCCGAGAACCGCGACCAGGACGCGGCGCCCAAGGCGACCGAATGCTCGGATCTGCCGCTTACATGGCATTTTGTCGGTCAGTTGCAGACCAACAAGGTGCGATCCGTGGTCGGTTACGCGGATCTCGTGCAGTCCGTCGATCGTTCCAGGCTCGTCACGTCTCTGTCGAAGGAGGCCGTGCGGGCCGGGCGCGAGGTGGGCTGTCTCATCCAGGTCGCGCTCGACGCGGACGCGAGCGGGCGAGGGGAGCGCGGAGGCGTGGCGCCCGAAGGAATCGAAGAGTTGGGCGACCTCGTCGCGGACGCTCCGGGGCTGCGGCTCGACGGCCTGATGACCGTCGCGCCGCTCAGCGGAGAGTATGCGGGGCGGCGACAGGTGGCGTTCGAGCGGTTGATGGATTTGTCGACCGACCTGCGCCGAGCCCATCCGGCTGCAACCATGGTCTCGGCAGGAATGAGTGCGGATCTCGAACAGGCTGTGGCAGCAGGGGCGACACATGTGCGCGTCGGCACCGCGGTACTCGGAGTCCGCCCCAGGCTCGGGTAACGTCGCCAGGAAGTCGGACCACAGCAGAAAATATGGTCATTACCGCTGATAGCGGGCATAACGACCTTGTGGATCGCGGGCACTTGGCAGTCGTCAGTCGATCCACCACAGAGCGGAGGACTCAGAGCATGGCCGGCGCGATGCGCAAGATGGCGGTCTACCTCGGCCTCGTGGAGGACGATGGGTACGACGGCCGGGGATTCGACCCCGATGACGACTTCGAGCCCGAACTCGACCCGGAGCCCGAGCGGGACCGCAGGCGGCACGAGCCGTCGCACCAGCCGCATCAGGCACTTCAGTCCCAACGGGACGAACCGGTACGAGTGGTCCAGCCTCCGGCGCAGCGCGATCCGGTGTCCCATTCCGCTTCGCTATCCGCGGAATCCGGGCGTCCGGCACGTATCGCCCCCGTGGCATCCATCACACAAGAACGCCAGAGCCTGGAGAAGAACGCGCCGGTGATCATGCCCAAGGTCGTGTCCGAACGAGAGCCGTACCGGATCACCACGCTTCACCCCCGGACCTACAACGAGGCCCGTACCATCGGGGAACACTTCCGTGAGGGTACGCCGGTGATCATGAATCTGACTGAGATGGATGACACGGATGCGAAGCGACTTGTCGACTTTGCAGCCGGTTTGGTGTTTGGTCTTCACGGCAGTATCGAGCGGGTGACGCAGAAGGTGTTCCTGCTGTCTCCTGCTAACGTCGATGTCACGGCGGAGGACAAGGCCCGCATCGCAGAGGGCGGGTTCTTCAACCAGAGCTGAGACGCACCACCGGAAAGAGCACGGAAACAGGGGAGAGGGAAGCACGGATCATGGGCGTGGTCTTGGACGTCATCAAAGTCGCGCTGATGTGCTTCCTCGTCGTGCTGATTTTCCGGTTGGTCATGGACTACGTCTTCCAGTTCGCCCCCTCATGGCAACCCGGCAAGGCGATGGTGGTCGTTCTGGAGGCCACCTACACTGTCACTGATCCACCGTTGAAGCTGCTGCGGCGGTTCATCCCGCCGCTGCGTCTCGGGAACGTGGCGCTCGACCTGTCCTTCTTCGTACTGATGATCATCGTCTACATCCTGATCTCGATCGTGAGCCGGCTGTGACCGATGTGACCTACCGTCTTGCCGAATGCCGACGACTACGTTGAGGTGAAGAGATGCCGTTGACCCCCGAGGACGTGCGGAACAAGCAGTTCACGACCGTCCGCCTCCGAGAAGGCTATGACGAGGACGAGGTCGATGCCTTCCTCGACGAGGTCGAAGCCGAACTGACCCGTCTGCTCCGGGAGAACGAGGACCTGCGCGCCAAGCTGGCCGCCGCCACCCGTGCCGCGGCGCAGAACCAGCAGAACATGCGCAAACCTCCGGAGACGCAGGACCAGCAGCCGGGCATGCGTGGTCCGGGGGCTCCCGTACCCGCTGGGATATCGGGCCCGCCGCAGCAGCAGATGGGTGGCCCCATGGGTGGTCCGCCCCAGCTGCCGAGCGGTGCACCGCAGCTGCCCGCCGGCCCCAGTGCCGGGCAGGGCGGTCCGCAAGGTCCCGGCCCGATGGGTCAGGGGCCGATGGGTCAGGGGCAGATGGGTCAGGGGCCGATGGGGCAAGGCCAGATGGGTCAAGGCCAGATGGGTCAAGGCCAGATGGGCCAGGGGCCGATGGGGCAGCCCCCGATGGGGCAGCCCCCGATGCAGCAGCAGATGGGCGGCCCCATGGGCGGTCCGATGGGTGGCCCCATGGGCGGTCCGGGCATGCCCGGCCAGGGTCCCGGTGGGGACAGCGCCGCCCGTGTCCTCTCGCTGGCCCAGCAGACCGCCGACCAGGCGATCG
>CBFHCJ010000721.1:0-3416 GCA_965654005.1 uncultured Streptomyces sp.
AGCGGCGGCTGAGTCGATGAGTCCCGCGATCTAACCGCTTCACCGGCACTCGCGCTATCCAGTCGCGCGTACCGTGCAGTGGCCCGCGACGTGCGCATGCCCGTGCGCGCGTCGCGGGCGGGGCATAGCCGGGGGACTTGTCTGGGGGAATGGCCCAGATGCGGTTGGCTCGGGTCGGTGGCGCCGCCGAACTGGAATTCCGCGATGAGGGCACTGCCTTGTCCGAGGGTACGCGGCCGCTGTCGCGCACCTTGCGTGCCCCTGTACCGCTGTCAAAACGACTGCGGCTGTCGTCAGTCCTCGCCGTCCGGGCCTGAGGCTCGTACGGCAGGGCCACAGCACCGTCTCTTCCACGAAGGCATGGCTGAAGACCAGCTGCACTGCCTGCTTCAGACCGCGTTCCCGCTGGTGAAGGACGTCGAGGGTCAGGTACTGACCCGTCAGCCGCCGTTTCCTCGTGTCACGGCGTTGCCGCACCAGGATGCTGCTGTTTCCACCGAGCTGATCGACGGTCTGGTCCTTGATGGTCTTCGATATGGCCGCTCGCGTGCGTGTGCCGGAGACGGGCCGTGACGCTTGCCGGAACCACCCTGATCTCCACGCCCGCCCGCGCCATCTTTTGGGGGAGCAGCCCTTATGTGGGGCGCGCCCCCAAAACTTCCCGAAACGTTGCGCTCCGGCTGGGTCAAAATCTGTGCCCGCGAGCTGAGGTTTCAACTGGACGGGCAGACAGATTCTCTATCGCATTAAGTTGGGTGGGATTCTTCACCGTACACAGGCCGCTGCGGCGTGCTACTGTCGATCTCAGTTGCAGTTGTGGTTCCCAAGACTTCAAGTGCCCTCTGGGCGGCGCCTGTGCCGCTGGAGGCACTTTTGTTATCCGGTCTTTTTCCGGGCGGGGTGATCATCGCGGCGACACGGGGTCCGCGCAGTGCGGATCCCGATGCACTGCCCCAAAGGAGAAATGACATGGCTGCTGGTACCGTGAAGTGGTTCAATGCGGAAAAGGGCTTCGGCTTCATCGAGCAGGACGGTGGCGGCGCTGATGTGTTCGCCCACTACTCGAACATTGCCGCCCAGGGCTTCCGCGAGCTGCTGGAGGGCCAGAAGGTGACCTTCGACATCGCGCAGGGCCAGAAGGGCCCGACGGCCGAGAACATCGTTCTCGCCTGACGCTGACTGTCGCGTACTTGTAGCTGGGGCCCGCATCCTTCGGGGTGCGGGCCCCAGCTGCTCGCATTTTCCCGCAGTGGTTTCGCCAGCGGACGACAACTGGGAAACCCGAAGGTGCACCGCATACGGTGCAGCCCTCAGGGGCGCACGCATCCCTTCGTGGCTTCATCGCGGTGGACTCCCGAACATTGCCTCCGCTTCGAGCCACTCATTCCAGCTCCCTGTGCCCGTACGGATTTTTCGTCGGCCAGATTTGCTTTCGTATTCCACCGGTCCATTCTTGCAATTCTCTGTGCTGCTGATCGCTGCGGGAATTCCTTGATATGTGCCGCATCGAGGAAGGTTCCGCATGAACCGCACACGCACGAACGACCGCTTCACCCGCACCCGTAAGGGCAGTGCCGAATCCGGAAGGGGTGGCAGCCGATTCGGTTCGTCGGCCAGGAGCCTTTCCGCCGGGTCGAGCCGTTCCGGTGGTTACGGCCGCCGGCCCGCCGCGGTCCAGGGGGAGTTCGCGCTGCCCAGGACGATCACTCCCGCGCTCCCCGCCGTGGAGGGCTTCGCCGATCTCGACATGCCCGGGGCGCTGCTGGGCGCGCTCAGCTCGCAAGGCGTCACCGTACCCTTCCCGATCCAGGCCGCGACCCTGCCGAATTCCCTCGCCGGCCGCGACGTACTGGGCCGTGGCCGCACCGGCTCCGGCAAGACCCTCGCTTTCGGGCTGGCATTGCTGGCCCGTACGGCCGGGCAGCGCGCCGAGGCCGGGCAGCCGCTGGGGCTGATCCTCGTACCCACGCGTGAGCTGGCGCAGCAGGTCACCGACGCGCTCGCCCCGTACGCCCGCTCCGTGAGGCTGCGGCTGGCCACGGTGGTGGGCGGAATGCCGATCGGTCGGCAGGTGAGCGCGCTGCGCGGTGGCGCCGAGGTCGTCGTCGCCACACCGGGACGCCTCAAAGACGTCATCGACCGCGGCGACTGCCGGCTGAACCAGGTTTCCATCACCGTCCTCGACGAGGCCGACCAGATGGCCGACATGGGCTTCATGCCGCAGGTCACCGCCCTTCTCGACCAGGTCCGCCCCGAAGGCCAGCGCATGCTGTTCTCCGCCACTCTCGACCGCAACGTCGACCTGCTCGTGCGCCGCTACCTCAGCGACCCCGTCGTGCACTCCGTCGACCCCTCGGCCGGCGCGGTCACGACGATGGAGCACCACGTGCTGCATGTCCACGGCGCCGACAAGCACTCGGCCACCACCGAGATCGCCGCACGTGACGGCCGCGTGATCATGTTCCTCGACACCAAGCACGCCGTCGACGGCCTCACCGAGCACCTCCTGAACAGCGGGGTACGGGCCGCCGCCCTGCACGGCGGGAAGTCACAGCCACAGCGCACCCGCACGCTGGCACAGTTCAAGACCGGACACGTCAACGTGCTGGTGGCGACCAACGTCGCGGCGCGCGGCATCCACGTCGACAACCTCGACCTCGTCGTCAATGTCGACCCGCCGACCGACCACAAGGACTACCTCCACCGCGGCGGCCGTACCGCCCGCGCAGGAGAGTCCGGCAGCGTCGTCACCCTGGTCACCCCCAACCAGCGCCGTAGTATGACCCGCCTCATGGCAGCGGCCGGCATCGTCCCGCAGACCACCCAGGTCCGCGTCGGCGAAGAGGCCCTGCACCGCATCACCGGTGCCCAGGCCCCCTCCGGCATCCCGGTCGTCATCACCGCACCGGTGGTCGAACGCCCCAAGAAGCGCGGCGCCACCTCACGCGGTCGGCGCCGTCCCGTCTCGGCGGCCCGCCGTGCGCCCGTACGGCAGTCCACCGCCGGTGCGGCGGCATAGAACCTTCGTGTCAGGAAGCCCGCCCAACTTCGCAGGAGGCACCCTTTGACGCTGGACCAGACGCAGCTCCGCTCAACACGTACCAACGCCGTGCAGACGGCAGCCGATCCCGCGGACGCGGCCGGACCGCAGGTCTGGGAGGACATGACCGTGGAGGTGGCACTGTCCGTGATGGCCGCCGCCCGTACAGGTCATCTGGTCGTCTGCGACGAGGACGGTATGGGCACCGGCCTGGTCACCCGGGACCGGCTCACGGCCGTTCGTGACGGCTCCGGATACACGGACCGGATCCGCCTGCGTGACATCGCCGACGTCATCGGCCCCTTCGCGTCGCCGCTGGCCACGAGGGCCGAAGCCGAGCGTGCGCTGCGCTGCCGCCGGCTCGGGGCCCCGCCCG
>CBFHCJ010000722.1:0-3414 GCA_965654005.1 uncultured Streptomyces sp.
CCATCACCCTTCTCCCGCGCTTGGTTTAGAAGTCAAGCAACGGCATTGAGGGGCCCCCGGACGGTACGGCCAGCGCGTAGCTGCCGTCCTCCGCGGAGAGGGTGGCGCCCGCCTGGCGGCCGCGGCGGTCGATCAGCGTGACCTTGGCACGGGCGACCGGGGCACCGTCGGCGTCGAGGACCCGGCCGCGGAAGCCGCCCAGTACCTCCTCGGCGCGCTCCAGGCTCGCCTCCTCCTCGCTGCTCGCGCGCAGCTGCGTGTGCCGCTGCGCCGGACGGCTCTGCTTCGGCAGCAACAGCGCGAACAGCAGGCCCATGACGACCGCGGCCGTCGCGATCAGGAAGGAGACGCGGAAGCCGTGCATGGTCGGGATCTCCACGCCGCCCACGTTGTTCGCCGTGTTGGCCAGCACCATGCCGATGACGGCGCTGGAGACGGACGTACCGATGGACCGCATCAGTGTGTTGAGGCCGTTGGCCGCGCCCGTCTCCGAGGCGGGGACCGCGCCGACGATCAGGGCGGGCAGGGAGGAGTAGGCCAGGCCGATGCCCGCGCCGATGACCACCGCGATGACCAGGCTCTGCCAGGCGGCGCTCATCAGACCGAGGCCGGCGCCGTAGCCGATCGCGATGATCAGCATGCCGAGGATCAGGGTGACCTTGGGGCCGTACTTGGCCGAGATCCGGGCGTAGACGGGTGCCGTGAACATCATCGTCAGGCCGAGCGGCGCCACGAGCAGACCGGCGATGACCATCGACTGGCCGAGGCCGTAGCCGGTGGCCTTCGGCAGCTGGAGCAGTTGGGGCAGGACGAGCGAGACGACGTAGAAGCTGACGCCGACCGTGATCGAGGCGAGGTTGGTCAGCAGCACCTCGCGGCGGGCGGTGGTGCGCAGGTCGACCAGCGGGGCCGTGGTGCGCAGCTCGAACACCCCCCACAGGACCAGGACGACGACCGACGCCGCGAACAGGCCGAGCGTGGTGCCGGAGGACCATCCCCAGTCGCTGCCCTTGGTGATCGGGAGGAGCAGCAGGACCAGGCCGGTGGACAGGCCCAGCGCCCCCAGCACATCGAAGGAGCCCTCGGCGCGCACCGGGGACTCCGGCACGAAGAGAAGGGTGAGGACGATGGAGAGCGTGCCGAGGCCGGCGGCGCCGTAGAACAGGGCGTGCCAGTTCGTGTGCTGCGCGACCAGGGCCGCGGCGGGGAGCGCGAGGCCGCCGCCGACGCCGACCGAGGAGCTCATCAGGGCCATCGCCGAGCCGAGCTTCTCGCGGGGCAGCATGTCGCGCATCAGGCCGATGCCGAGGGGGATCGCGCCCATGGCGAAGCCCTGGAGCGTGCGGCCCACGATCATGGTGAGTAGATCGCTTGTGAGGGCGCTGATCAGGGCGCCGATCGCCATCACGGCGAGGCTGAGGATCAGCATGCGCCGCTTGCCGTACAGGTCGCCGAGGCGGCCCATGATCGGTGTGGCCACGGCGCCCGACAGGAGTGTCGAGGTCAGGACCCAGGTGGCGTTGCTCGGCGCGGTGTCCAGTAGTTGCGGCAGGTCCTTGATGACCGGGACGAGCAGGGTCTGCATCACCGCGACCACGATGCCCGCGAAGGCGAGCACCGGGACCAGGGCCCCGTTCGCTCTCCGGGTGGGCTGGCCGGGCGTCGTGTGCGTCATTGAGTGAGGCCTCCCGTGAGATAAGTGCTGGGTGAACCTCGTACGCACAGGCAACTATTCCGTTGCTTCGAGCCTCTAACGAATTCTTGACCGACTCATGGATATCTGACCTTCCGTCAGGGTGGTCGTTCCAGCGGCACCCCGATCACCCGGGTCCAGTTCGCCGCCACCGACTGCCGCCCCTGCCCACTGCGCCTGGCCTGCACGCGGGCCCCCGAGAAGGGCCGCTACGGACGCAGCCTGACCCTGCTCCCGCGTGAGCAGCAGGAAATTCTGAATAGCGCCGACAGGAACAGCAAACCGAGGAGTGGAAGAAGCGGTACGACATCCGGGCCGGCATCGAAGGCGCGATCTCCCAAGTCGTCCGCCACACCGGCATCCGCCGCACCCGCTACACCGGACTCGCCAAGACCCACCTCGGCAACGTCTGGACAGACGAAAGCCCCGCCCGGAACGTGGTCGGACGGGGCGTTTTCAGTGTCTGCTGACGCTCAGTGAGTATGAGGCTCAGTGAGTATGAGGCTCATTGGCGTAGGCCCCGGCACTCGTCCAGCTTGCGCAGCGCGCTGTTCAGCGTAGGTCGGTAGCCGGGACAGGCCCGTATACGGGGCAGCGCCCAGACGTGCCAGCAGGACAGGCACCACAGCACCTCGGAGTGCTCCGGGTCGGGTTCTGCGCTGCTGCCGCACTGCGGACACTGCCCCATGAGGATGGCTGCTCCCTACGTGGTCACGTCGAACTCGCCCAGCTTGGCACCGGTCAGGAAGTCGGTCCACTCAACCGCCGTGAACTCGACCGTATGACCGGTCACGGAATTGCGGACGGCCACCTTGCCGGGAACATTCGTGGCCACCTCGACGCAGCGCGGGTCGTTGTTGTTGTAGGTGCACGCCGTAGACGTACGGAACTCAAACTCGGGTGCTGCCGTCACTTGCTCATCCCTTCGTCGTGCCGCTGCGGGGAATCGGTCCCCACGCCGTCCTGCGACCCGCCGCTTCCACCCCGTGCCTCCACGCTCGCGGAAGGGCCGGGGGCCTACTCATCGCGAGTCACACGCGCATGGTCGGTGAACACGCGCCGGAACAGGTCGTGATCGGGGATCAGACCGGTGTGCCGAAGGCACCATTCCTGAGCCGCTTCCTGATAGACCTGGGGCCCGGAGTCCTTACCGCACCCCGACGCTGTGCAGAAGGCTCGGAAGTAACTCCCTTTGCCTGCTCCTGCCGGATCGTGTGGCGGACGAACCGCAGAATGGCGCGGCTCATAACGAAGCCCCCAACGCCAGCGGAAGCGCGTTCAGCAATGCCACTGCCGAGCCGACAGGGAGCGCCCCGATTTCCACGTACGCGCGCCCTTTTGCGGTGACCAGGGCACGTACCCGCGAGACCTCATGATCGGGCACGCCGGCACGTTGCAGGGCCGCGCGCAACAGAGCGGCCGTGTGCTCCGCCTCAGCACGCGCGCTCTTGTACTGGCCCATGGGGATCACTGCCCCTCCTCCTTCGCGGCGCAGTCCGTATGCCAGTACGCCACGATCGGAGCCGCGTCACGCCGGGCCAGCATCCCCCGGCGGCAACTCTCAAGGCTCTTGATCGGCTTTTCGCACGCCGGGCAGGTCTCACCAGCGGGCGCGTAGGTCGTGTATTCCCACTGCCGCGCGTCGGTTTCACCATCCGTCCGCTGGTGCCCTTCGGGGAGTCTGGTTGTAGCTTTGGGCACTGCGTCAACCTCCATGGGGT
>CBFHCJ010000723.1:0-3400 GCA_965654005.1 uncultured Streptomyces sp.
GGTTCCTGAGCGACACCATCAAGAGCCCCTTCCGCGGCCCCGATCCCGTCACCGGGCGGCCGTTCGAGCTGACGAGCTTGGGCGTCCGGCGGCGCGGCAGCGGGACGGGGTCGCCCGGGTGGTTTGGGTCGCCGCGGTGGTCTGGGTCGCCTGGGTGGGCCGGGTCGCCTGGGTGGTCTGGGTCGCCGGGGTGGGCCGGGTCGCCGGGTGGGGCCGGGTCTCGCCGCCTGGCGTGCGCCTGCTCGTGCTGCTCGCCCGGGGCGTCCGCGAGTGAGCCGCGCGGACGGAACAGGCCGCCGTGTTCGCTGTCCTCGTCGCCGAGGGCGCCGGGGAAGTCGCCGAGCGCGTCCAGATCGACGGGCGCTCCCAGTTCGACCGGCCCGTCCAGGATCGACCCCGGAATGCCCGGCGGCCTGACGGGCCCCTGGGACAGCGCCGACGTGCGCTCCGTCTCGGTCCCGGCCTTCATGTCGGGCAGCGCACGATCGAGCCGGAAGCCGATCCCGTTGGTGTCCGGGATGTCGTCGGTGAGCAGCGCGTCGGGGATGAAGGCGGCGGCCGTGGTGCCTCCGTACGGAGAGGGGTGGAGGGAGACGCGGACGTTGTGCCGCTGGGCGAGCCTGCTGACCACGAAGAGGCCGAGCCGGTCGGTGTCGGAGAGCTCGAACTCGGGGGTCTCGGCAAGCCTGAGGTTGGCGTCCAGGAGCGCCTCGGCCGCCATGCCGAGGCCGCGGTCGTGGATCTCCAGGGTGAAGCCGTTGGCGACGCGTTCGCCGACCACCTGCACGGCGGTGTGCGGCGGCGAGAACACCGTGGCATTCTCGAGGAGTTCGGCCACCAGGTGGGTGAGGTCGGCGACCGAGGGCCCGGTGATGGCGACGCGGGGCAGCCGACGTACCTCGATGCGTGCGTAGTCCTCGACCTCGGCGACGGCGGCGCGCACCACATCCATGAGCTGGATGGGCTTGCGCCACTGCCGGGAGGGGGCGGCACCGGACAGGATGACCAGGCCCTCGGCGTGGCGGCGCATACGCGTGGTGAGGTGGTCGAGGCGGAACAGATCGGCGAGTTCCTCGGTGTCCTCGGTCCTGCGTTCCATGGCGTCGAGCAGGGTGAGCTGCTTGTGCAGCAGGACCTGGCTGCGGCGGGCGAGGTTGACGAAGACCTCGGAGACGCCGGCGCGCAGTTCGGCCTGTTTGACGGCGGCCTCGACGGCGGCGCGCTGGAGGGTGTTGAGGGCCTGGCCGACCTCACCGATCTCGTTCTTGTCGTACTCCAGGCGCGGCACTTCGGTCTCGAAGTCGACCTGCTCGCCCAGCGAGAGCCGGCGCATCACACCGGGCAGCCGCACCCCGGACGCCTCATGGGCCTCCAGGCGCAGCCCGCGCAGATCGCGGATGAGGCCGCGGCCGATGCGTACGGACATGAACAGCGAGACCAGCACGGCGAGGAGGCCAAGGACGCCCGCGACGGCCGCCTTGATGAGGACGTCGACGGCGACGGGCCGGACTCGGTCCTGGTAGCGGTCGCCCGCCTGGGTGCTCATCCTGTCGAGCCGGTCGAGGACTTGACCCGCGGCCTCGTCCCAGCTCTTGGCGGTCACGCCGTGCGGGGTGCCGGGGGCGGCGTCGATGACGGTCTGTTCGGCCACGCGCAGGGGTGCGGTGTCGGCGTTCTTCCAGTAACGCTGGAAGCGTCCGCTCTCCGCGCCCGGCAGCAACGGCAGGCTGACGTCGTACATCACGGCGCGCTGGGCGACGAGGTCGGAGACGTCGTGGATCTCGGGGCGGGTGATCCGGCCGGCGACGAGCGCGGAGCCAAGGAGGGCGTCCTCGCGGGAGAGCAACTCGCGGGCGCGGAAGACGTTGACGAGCGCGCGGCCCTGCTTGTCGACCTCGACGTTGTCGAGGACGTGCAGGTTGGCCAAAAGGGTGAAACAGGGGTCGACCAGGCGGTTGTAGAGGTCGAGGGCCTGGGAACGGTTGACGGTGCCGTCCTCGACGCTGCGGCGCAGCGACATGATGCCGTCGAGGGCGTCCAGGACGGAGGTGAGACGCTCGGCGGTGCCCTGCCCCATGTCGTCGCGCAGGTCCTCGTGCTTGCTGTTGCGGCGCAGCTCACTCACGACCTCGTCGGTGGCCGCGCGGCTGCGGCGCAGTGCGGTGAGGGCGTCGGAGGCGCGCGGGTCGGCTAGATAGATCAGGCTCTGACGGCGTTCCTGCTGCAGGACGCGCACCGTGTCCTCGGTGGGGTAGCCGACCTTTTCGACGACGGACGAGACGTTGAACAGCGACTGGGCCTCACGGCCGGTGAGCACCGTCGCGAAGGCCCAGATTGCGGTCAGGGACAGCAGCGGCACGAGAAGCAGCGCCACGATCTTCCGGCGGATGGACTTCCCGCGAAAGCGCATGGCCTCCCCCAGCTCGACCCCCTCCGTCCCGGGGGCACACATGTGCGTCAACAAACGGCGCGAGCCTACTACCGACCCACAGGTATCTCGAAGGACCGACCGGGCGCACCACCCATGGGCAGCGAACGGAACATGGGTAGTTGTCCCGCTATTACGGGAGATTGCCTCCAGGAAACCGACGTTCGGTGCAGGAGGGCATCCGGCCGGACACAGGGGCCTGTTGGCCGGAATTTTCCCTCTCCCGGGAATCTTCGCGGAACGTCGTTCGTCTTCATGTACGGGAATGCGGGGCGGAATCGACCACAGGCGCCGCATGACGCACTCAGGCGGCGTAAAACAGCGCAAGCCGGGCAGCCACTGGGGGAGCGGGGTCGCATGACACCGGGACGAGCTGCCTGCGGGCGGTGAGGAGTGACGAGTCGATGGGCACGGCGGAGCGGCTCGAGATGCGTGGGACGGGCGTCGCAACGCCCACGGCGACGCCACGGCGCCCACAGACACCAGATCTCGATACTTTGGCGGACGGGGGCCGAAAGGTGACAAAGGGGCGCGGCATGGCGGACGGGTGGGGCTCGTCGCCGGGCGAGCGGCGAACCACGACAGGTGAGGAACGGCGCGAGGCACCGCACATCCGGCCGTTGTGGGTCGAGGAGCCCGCGCGCCGACGACGGCTGCCGGATCCGGTGCGTACGGCGGCGGTGCGGGCGGTGCTCATCATCGCAATGACACTGATTCAGGCGGTGATCGCTTTCCTCTGCACGCTGGCGGGTTCCTGGCTGGCGTTCCCCATGGTGCTCAGCAGTGTGGCCAGCACGGTGCTTGCGACCTGGGGCGTGCTCGACGTCTGGGTGACGCGCCAGGTGTGGAACCAGCGCAATGGAGTGGTGTCGATCCCGAGCAGCACGGCCCGGGCCCTGCGCCGCGAGCGCCGCCTGGGCCGCCGACAGGCAGGGGCCGCGGAGCGGGCACAGGAGCGCATGCACAGGCAGG
>CBFHCJ010000724.1:0-3398 GCA_965654005.1 uncultured Streptomyces sp.
GCTCTGGCCCAGGACATAGGCACAGATCGTGGCCGCGATGCCGGCGGCCAGGAAGGAGCGTCCGCGGGTGGTCAGCCCGGCGAGGGCGGCGCGCAGTCCGCCCTTGTCCTCCTCGGCGGTGCGAGCCGTCCCCCCGGGTGTCATCACAGGCTCCGGGGCGGCTGCTGACCGTAGCCGCGGCCCATGGTGAGGCCGGACTGCTGCTGGGGCACCGCGGGCACCGGGGTGCTCCGCAGGATCTCCTGGACGACCCGCTCCGCCGTACGACGGTTGAGCTGGGCCTGTGCGGTGGGTAGCAGACGGTGGGCCAGGACCGCCACGGCGAGGGCCTGCACGTCGTCCGGCAGCGCGTACTCCCGGCCGCTGAGGGCGGCGGATGCCTTCGCAGCGCGCAGCAGGTGCAGGGTCGCGCGCGGCGAGGCGCCGAGTCTGAGATCCGGGTGCGTGCGCGTGGCGGCGACGAGGTCCACCGTGTAGCGCCGGACCGCCTCCGCCACGTGGACGCCCCGGACGGCCTCGACCAGTTTCACGATCTCGTGCGCGTGCGCCACCGGCTGGAGGTCGTCCAACGGGCTGACCCCGCCGTGGATGTCGAGCATCTGCAGTTCGGCCTCCGCGCTCGGGTAGCCGATGGAGACGCGCGCCATGAAGCGGTCCCGCTGGGCCTCGGGCAGCGGGTATGTGCCCTCCATCTCCACCGGGTTCTGGGTGGCGACCACCATGAAGGGGCTGGGCAGTTCGTAGGTCTGGCCGTCGATGGTGACCTGGCGCTCCTCCATCGACTCCAGGAGGGCTGACTGGGTCTTGGGCGAGGCGCGGTTGATCTCGTCGCCGATCACGATCTGGGCGAAGATCGCGCCCGGCTTGAACTCGAAGTCCCGGCGCTGCTGGTCCCAGATGGAGACGCCCGTGATGTCCGAGGGCAGCAGGTCGGGCGTGAACTGGATGCGCCGCACGGAGCAGTCGATGGAGCGCGCCAGGGCCTTGGCGAGCATCGTCTTGCCCACGCCGGGAACATCCTCGATCAGAAGATGCCCCTCGGCTAGCAGCACGGTCAGCGAAAGCCGAACGACCTCGGGCTTGCCCTCGATCACTCCTTCCACCGAACTGCGGACGCGCTCCGCAGTGGCGGTCAGATCATCCCCCACCCTCGAGTCCACTCGGGTGGGGGGACCCCCATGGCTCCCTCGATCGTCATAGGTCGTCACCCGGCCCTCCTCGGCCCGTTCTTTCTCCGGGCCGACGCTTGTGATGCGGACCGGCCCACCCCGAAACACGGACACCACGCGAGAAAGGTTCCACGTGACGCCACAGCCGCATTCTTGTTGCCGTTACCGGTTCGTGTCACTCGGCTGTGGATAACTGGCCGCGATATGTCGGCCTTACGGTCTTTTCGGCGTATCGGGGCCGGGAATTTTTCCCGAATGGGCGTTCGCTTGCGGTGGGGGTCGGGGTGCGGTGACGGATCGGGGTGTAGCAGCGCGTCGTTATGCGGGGTCGATCTCCCGCAGCAGGCCCGTCTTCACATCGAACACGAAGCCGCGGACGTCGTCCGTGTGCACCAGGAACGGCGAGGTGCGCACGCGCTGCATGGACTGCCGGACGTCCTGCTCGACGTCCCGGAAGGCCTCCACGGCCCACGCGGGGCGCTGGCCCACCTCCATCTCCAACTCGTGCCGGAACTCCTCGGTCAGCGACTCCAGACCGCATCCCGTGTGGTGGATGAGGACGACACTGCGGGTGCCGAGTGCGCGCTGGCTGATGGTGAGGGAGCGGATCACGTCGTCGGTGACGACACCGCCGGCATTGCGGATGGTGTGGCAGTCGCCCAGCTCGAGGCCGAGCGCGGCGTGCAGGTCGAGCCGGGCGTCCATGCAGGCCACCACCGCGACCCGGAGCACGGGACGGGCGTCCATCCCGGGATCGGTGAACGCGGCGGCGTATCGCTGATTGGCCTCGACGAGGCGATCGGTGACGGTGCCGAGTATGGCGCCTTCGGGGCCGGCGGGAACGGATGCAGAAGTCGTCATACCCATGACGGTACTGGTCACAGGCGATCCGAGCCCGCTGTGAGAGCGGACAAAGAACGTCACCGCCGCTTGTTGTGACGTAACCCACACTGACCGTGAAACTTCCTCCGGACGAGTGAATCCTTTCGAATCGTGCCGTCGTGGTGGCCCGGTGCGCGACGCGCAGGCCGGTTGATTGACCGCAAGACACGGTGGACTAAAGTGGCGCGAAGCGGGAGGCGAGACGCTCTCCCCGCGACTCTTCACCCCGGAGACGCCGGCACCGCGCCGGTTTCTCCCCGCGTGCGCGGCGCGTACGTACGGCTCGGCCTCCTCCCGCTCCCGGTCGGCTGACGCTTCCGGCGCCGGCAGGCCTCCCCTTCGTCGGGAACACCCCCAGCGTCAGCCGGGGGAGGGCGGGGACCCAGCCGTGCGCACGGCCGCGCCGGATCTGAGAGGCCCCCTTGAGCAAGAGTCGACACGTGCCCGTCATGCTCCGGCAGTGCCTGGACATGCTGGCCCCGGCCCTCGCCGAGCCGGGGGCCGTCGTCGTCGACTGCACCCTCGGGCTTGGCGGCCACAGCGAGGCGCTGCTCACACGCTTCCCTGAGGCCCGGCTCGTGGGGCTCGACCGCGACAAGGAGGCGCTGCGTCTGTCCGGGGAGCGGCTCGCCCCCTTCGGGGAGCGCGCCACCCTGGTGCACGCGGTCTACGACGAACTCCCCGACGTGCTCGACCGGCTGGGCGTTCCGCGCGTCAAGGGCGTGCTCTTCGACCTCGGCGTCTCCTCCATGCAACTCGACGAGGCGGACCGCGGGTTCGCCTATGCGCAGGACGCCCCGCTCGACATGCGCATGGACCAGACGACGGGCATGAGCGCCGCCGAGGTCCTCAACACCTATCCGGCGGGTGAACTCGTACGGATCCTGCGGTCGTACGGCGAGGAGAAGCAGGCCAAGCGGATCGTGTCCGCGATCGTGCGCGAGCGCGCGAAGGAGCCGTTCACCAACAGCGCCCGGCTCGTGGAGCTGATCCGGGACGCGCTGCCGCAGGCGGCCAAGCGGACCGGAGGCAACCCGGCCAAGCGCACGTTCCAGGCGCTGCGCATCGAGGTCAACGGTGAACTCGCCGTGCTGGAGAGGGCCATCCCCGCGGCGGTCAAGGCGCTCGCCGTGGGCGGCCGGATCGCCGTCCTCTCTTATCACTCCCTCGAAGACCGCCTGGTCAAGCAGGTGTTCGCGACCGGCGCCGCGAACACGGCGCCCCCCGGACTGCCGGTCGTCCCCGAGCGCTACCAGCCCCGGCTCAAGCTCCTCACGCGCGGTGCCGAACTTCCCAGCGAGGAGGAGGTCGCCGAGAACCGCCGGGCGGCCCCGGCGCGCCTGCGCG
>CBFHCJ010000725.1:0-3389 GCA_965654005.1 uncultured Streptomyces sp.
GCCCCCGCCCCGGCCGCCGCCCCTGCCGCCGCCCCGGCCGCCGCCCCCCCGGGCAGCAACGGCAACGTCAAAAACAACAACGACAACGGCAAGGATGACAACGACCGGGACGGCTTCGGCGGCTTCGGCGGCTTCGGCTTCGAGGAGGGTCGGATCCACATCAACGAGCGGGACTTCTCCGCGGTCCCCGGCGGTTGCATCACCGTGATCAGCGGCCTCGGCTCCGACAGCTTCAACATCCGCAACGACAGCAAGCGGGTCGTCGAGTTCTTCCGCGGAGTGACCTGCGACAACGGCGCTCCCATCGCCATCGTCGGCCCGCACAGCCAGAGCGACGGCGTGTTCCCGCGCCGCGTCCGGGGCGGTGTGCACGTCCGTCACGGCGTCGTGGGCAGCTTCCGAGTGGTCGGCGGCCACTTCGGGGGCCGGGGTGGCGGGGAGCACGAGGGCAAGTGATCCAGTCACCCGTGTGACGCGGAAAACCGCCCTTGTGACGCAAAAGGAACGAGAACCCCGGCCCGCCGGAATCGGGCCGGGGTTCCGGTCTGTGTCGCCCCTGGGGACGGCCTACGGACGGGGCACGTTGCGCAGGTTGGAGCGGGCCATCTGCAGCATGCGGCCGACTCCGCCGTCCAGCACGATCTTCGAGGCGGAGAGCGCGAAGCCGGTCACCATCTCGGCGCTGATCTTCGGCGGGATGGACAGGGCGTTCGGGTCGGTGACGACGTCGACCAGGGCCGGACCCTTGTGCCGGAAGGCGTCCTTCAGGGCACCCGCGAGCTGTCTCGGCTTCTCGACCCGGACGCCGTACGCCCCACACGCCCGGGCCACGGCGGCGAAGTCGGGGTTCTTGGTGGCCGTGCCGTACGACGGCAGTCCGGCGACCATCATCTCCAGCTCGACCATGCTGAGGGAGGAGTTGTTGAACAGGACCACCTTCACCGGCAGGTCGTACTGCACGAGGGTCAGGAAGTCACCCATCAGCATCGAGAAGCCGCCGTCGCCGGACATCGCCACGACCTGCCGGCCCCGGTCGCTGAACTGAGCTCCGATCGCCATCGGCAGCGCGTTCGCCATCGAGCCGTGGGAGAACGAGCCGATGACGCGCCGACGTCCGTTGGGAGAGATGTAGCGAGCGGCCCACACGTTGCACATCCCGGTGTCGACCGTGAACACGGCCTCGTCGTCGGCGATCTCGTCGAGGACCGACGCCACGTACTCCGGGTGGACCGGTACGTGCTTGTCGACCTTGCGCGTGTACGCCTTCACCACGCCTTCCAGGGCGTCCGCGTGTTTCCTCAGCATCTTGTCGAGGAAGCGCCGGTTCTGCTTGGTCTTCACACGCGGGGTGAGACAGCGCAGGGTCTCCTTCACATCGCCCCACACCGCGAGGTCCAGGCGGGAGCGGCGGCCCAGGTTCTCCGGGCGTATGTCGATCTGGGCGATCGTGACGTCGTCCGGGAGGAAGGCGTTGTACGGGAAGTCGGTGCCGAGCAGGATCAGCAGGTCGCACTCGTGGGTGGCCTCGTACGCGGCGCCGTAGCCGAGCAGGCCGCTCATGCCGACGTCGTACGGGTTGTCGTACTGGATCCACTCCTTGCCGCGCAGGGCGTGCCCCACCGGGGACTTGATCTTCCCGGCGAACTCCATGACCTCGGCGTGCGCACCCGCGGTGCCGCTGCCGCAGAAGAGGGTGACCCGCTCGGCCTCGTCGATCATCCTGACGAGCTTGTCGATTTCGGCGTCACCCGGACGGACGGTGGGCCGACTGGTGACCAGGGCGCTCTCGGCGGCCGTCTCGGGGGCGGGCTGGTCGGCGATGTCGCCGGGGAGCGAGACGACGCTCACGCCGCTGCGGCCGATCGCGTGCTGGATGGCCGTCTGCAGCAGCCGGGGCATCTGCCTCGGGTTGGATATCAACTCGCTGTAGTGGCTGCACTCGCGGAACAGCTGGTCCGGGTGCGTCTCCTGGAAGTAGCCGAGGCCTATCTCGCTGGAGGGTATGTGCGAGGCGAGGGCCAGCACCGGGGCCATGGAGCGGTGGGCGTCGTAGAGGCCGTTGATGAGGTGGAGGTTGCCGGGGCCGCAGGAGCCCGCGCAGGCGGTCAGCTTCCCGGTTGTCTGCGCCTCGGCGCCCGCCGCGAAGGCGGCGCTCTCCTCGTGCCGCACGTGCACCCAGTCGAGGGCGGAGTTGCGGCGGACGGCGTCCACGATCGGGTTCAGACTGTCGCCCACGACCCCGTACAGGCGTTTGACTCCGGCGCGGGCGAGTATGTCGACGAACTGGTCGGCAACCTTCTGCTTGGCCATGGATCCGTGCACCTTTCGGTCTCGGGGTCCGGTCGTCGCCCTCCCGGCATCCGCCCGGAGGTAGCGACGGGGCCCTGGATCCATCAATCCACAGGGTCCGCGTTCACGCCTCCCAGACGGCGGCCGCCGTACGGTCGTCGGCGTAACCCTTCACCCTCACCAGAGTGTCCGCGAGGAAGGCGGCGAGACCCGGCGCATCGCCCGTCGACCAGCGGTCCGTCAGGTGCTCGGCGAGCTGCGGTTCGCCGCGCAGGGGGTCGGCGAGGCCGCTGGTGCACAGCAGGAGCGTGTCACCCGGACGGGCGACGGAGGCACGGAAGCGGAAGGGCGCGCGGGGTGGTTCGGGCACGGGCTCGTACGGGCTCGGGGGCGTCGTGATCCCCAGGGCCATGGTGAGCCGGTCGCCCTCGGGGGTCCCGGACGGCAGCGAGCCGAAGCCGACCACGGCCTCGCCGCTCGCGTCGGCGGCGTGCGGCTCGATGTCCTGCCACTCGCCGTCCCGCAGCCGGAACAGACCGCCGTCGCCGACGCCGAAGAACACGCGCGTACGGCAGGCCGGGTCCGCCGGCAGCAGCAGACAGCGCAGGCTCGCGATGTACTCCTCCGGATCGAGGCCCCGCTCGGCGGCACCGGCGCGGAGCCTGCCGAGGCTGTGGTCGGTGAGCCGGTGCAGCCCCGACTTGAGGTCGCCGCGCCGGGCGGCCCGGATGTCCTCGCCAAGGCGCAGACAGCTGTGCCCGACGGCACGTCCGATCCAGTGACACGCCTCGGCGGCGGCCCGGTGCGCCCCGGGCGTGGCCCGTGCGCCGGTCGCCATGGCGACGAGGACGAGCGCCTGGTCGCCGGTGCCGAAGCGGGCGGTGAGCAGTGAGTCCCGGCGCGGCTCGCCCCGGTAGCGGGCCGAGTCCCCCCGCACGGAAACCGCCCGCAATGTGCAGGCCCCGTACCGCGCCCCCTCCAGCACGGTGTCGGCGATCAGGTCCTCGAGGCCGTCCGGATCGGCGAGCGGCAGGGCGGTGGGTTCGGCGTGGTAGGTGGGCGGACCGGAGCCGACGTGGTCGAGAGGGGGTGGGGTGTGC